>JAZOAY010000126.1:0-8079 GCA_045595725.1 Acutalibacteraceae bacterium
GAGAAATTCTTTCCATGTCTGGTTATACATACTGATAGGCCATGCTTTTGCACCTTTTGATTTTTCAGCAGCACCAACAATAACTTCACCAACCTGACGGACTGTAAGCATTGCTGTACCGCCACCGGGATACATTGTGAAGGGAAGCTTATCCATTCTCTTAATCTGTTCAATAAGGATAACCCAAACAGGCTTTCTGCCGGGCTGTGTGCCGAAGATGTAAGGAAGTTCAAGAACTGCCACATCAAAGTTTTCATCTGCAAATGAGAAAGCAACTTCTTCCTGATCAATACGGCTTCTTATGTAAGGATGTTTTTCGCAAAGTTTCATATCAGGTCTCTGTTTTGCAAGATATGAGAAGTATGAACCAAGGATAACAGCATTCTTCATGCCTACTTCCTTACAGATAGGAAGAATTCTCTTGAGAGGTGCGATGTTAAATTTGTAATAAGCATCATAAACAGGTGCAGGAAATTCAACACGTTCATCAATACCCGCTGCAAACACGAAACAATCGTAACCTGCCATCATTTCTCTGAGTTCATCGTCTGTTTTGTCATTGATGTTTGCAAATACAATTTCCATTTCTTCAGGAATAGGAGCGCCTTCCGGAAGAGGGGGAAGAGCCACTGTCTTTACCTGATGACCTTTCTGAATGAACAATTCTGCTGCTGCAGAGCCAAGCAGACCTGTTCCGCCAATCATAAATACTTTCATTGAAATAACCTCCAAAATTTGTTAATTTTATTTTAGAACAATTTAAACAAATAGTCAAGGGTTATTTGCAAGTATTGTTATTGCTTTAAAGGAAATTGACAACTTATAATACGGATATACATAAACTGTCGGAAAAATCAGAACACACAACAGCCACCAAGGGAAAAAACTCAGTTTAAGCATCGCTGTTTCAAAGCATTTGTTCTCCATTATCTGAGTGCTGAGTTTTATTATTTCATTTACTTTGCACGGCTCATTTTCGTAAAAAAGATACGGAGCAAGAAAATAACGCTGAGAGAATACAAAAGAAAAAAATGCACCTGTTACAGAAAGCAAAATAACACTGACCGAAAGCACAATTAAAATCAATTGTCCTATCCCCTGTCTCAGAGAAAAAATAAGATATCCTCCGAGAGTAAAAGAAGGAATCATAAAAAGAAGCGTGGCAAAAAATTTTCTCAATTGCACGGAAAAAGTAATTTTAATTGCACCCAAAGATTTTTTTACATTGTAGTAAGAAAAAAGTTTTTTAAGCTGCAGTTTATTTTTTCTTGCATTTTCATAAAACCAGATATCTCTCCCGTAATTAAATGGCATAATTGAAACATATGAAACAACACCCAACATAATAAGAATAAAATCTTTGAGCGTCGGCACCATGTATACATTTATCTTGGGGAACTGCAAAAGCAATTCTCCTAAAACAAATGTATTGTTCAGAATAATACTGATTAAAGCTGTTATTACAAGGACAAGAGTCATTTTCAGATTCTGGTCAAGCATATTTGCCTTTGAAAAGATTTTGATTTTACCGTTCATTTGTTTTTCACTCCGAAATAAATTTATATGTAGTGTAACAACACCCTAAAGTATTGGTGCTTTTTCCTTATTTATACCATAAAACTCAACAAAATTTATATATATGTATATTGCCTTTTTTCTCTGAAAATGTTAAAATATATTGTTCTAATAACTTAAAATGGAGAAGTTTATGAGAAAATTGTTTTTTGTTTGTATTTTAATGATTTTTGCTTTAACATCCGTATTCTGTTTGAGCGTATCGGGTGCAGAAGAAACAAATATTTCAGACAGGATTTTCACTATTTCAAACGGCGGTGTCTCAGGTGAAGCCGAACCTTATTCAAAAGAGGCAATTGAAAAAGCAATGGACCTTGGTTTTGATGCAGTTTCGGTAAAGGTCGGTGAAGACGGAATTGAAATCGACGACCTTCCCGAAATCCTTTCTTTAACAGAAGAAGACTTTTATGTGATTCTTGACTGTACAGAAGACAACCTCAATGACGTTTATGAAGTCGCAAGGGATTATGATTACAACAATTACATCCGTGTAAGAGGCAGAAGTGCAAAAAAAACTATTGATTGGGCGCATGCAATGAGCAATCATGTACAGGTAATCCCCTCTTACGACGGAAATGTAATTTTCTCTGCAATTCATGCTTATAATTCAGCAAAAGATAATTATATAAACTTCTGTGAGTTTTCAAGCCAGAACAGATACAGCGTCATTTTCTCCGAATTTTTCACAAACAGATTTCAAGACGGACCATGGGCACTTGTGTCTTTTGCAGATAAAGATTTATGCGGTCAGAGAGATGACGGTATTCACGGTTGGGAAAATGTAATTTCTCTTGGCTATAAAGCGATTGAAACAGATAACGAAAGAGAATTTGTAAAATATCTTTATCTTCTTGAAGAAAGCTACAACCATCTTGAGACAGTTTATAATGAAGCTAAAGAAACAGACCTTTCTCCTTATTCATCTTCAAGCACAAAGAATTTTACCAAGTATGTAAACCTTGCAAAAGAAATGCTCACATCAGAAAAAGCTTCAAGTCAGCTTGAAATAAACGAATGTATCGAAAACATTGAAAATTCATATTCTGAATTTCAACTTTCAGAAGGTGAAGAAGAAAACAAAACCTTCTCCGTTACTCCAATGAAGATTTTCTGGATTTGTTTTGCAATTCTGCTTTTCGTTTCTTCACAGATTTATCTTCATAAAAAAACGAAAAAATAATTTAATGGAGGAATTTTTATGGCAACAGAAAAAACACCAAGACTCAAGCGTGCATCAAGCCCTGAGGAAGTAGGAGTTTCCTCTGCGGCGATAAAAGAACTTATTGAAGATTTCAAAAAGACAGAAGTTGAGGTCCACAGTCTTATGATTTTAAGACACGGCAAGGTGGCTTTTGAATCATGGGCTTATCCTTTCACTCCCGATATGCCTCACATAATGTATTCTGTCAGTAAGAGTTTTACTTCAACTGCTATTGGCTTTGCTATTGAAGAAGGACTTCTTACACTCGATACAAAAGTTGTTGACATTTTCCCCGAATATAACAATGAGGAAGATGAGAAACTTCAGAAACTGACTGTTTTCCATCTCCTTACAATGACCGCAGGAAAAATGGTAAGCGTTCTTACAGACAGAACAAAAAATCAATGGATTAAAGATTTCTTTACGGCTCCATGGGGTTTTGCCCCCGGTGAAGGCTGGGAATATATAAGTGAAAACCAGTTTATACTTTCTGCCATTATTAAAGAAATCACAGGTCTGAGTTTAAGAGAATACCTTGCTCCCCGTCTTTTTAAACCTCTCGGAATAAGAGAAAATCCCTTCTGGGAATGTGACGGCAACGGTATAGAAGCAGGCGGTTGGGGACTTTTTATCACAACAGAAGAACTTGCAAACTTTACTCAATGTCTCCTGAATGGCGGTAAATTTAAAAACAAACGCGTAATCCCTGCAAAATGGGTTAAATATGCTACAAGTAATCTTGTTCAGAACACGGGTGCTTTCGGTGTTGAATCAGGTGATTCAGTTTCAGGCTACGGTGCTTGTTTCTGGCAAAATGCAGAAGACCGCGGATATCGTGCTGACGGCATGTTCTCTCAGTTCGGGTTTGTCTTTGAAAAAGAAGATGCATGTGTAATTATAACTGCATGTGAAATCGGCGAACAGATAACACGTGACTGTTTGTGGCGTCACTTCGACGATTTGTTTGTCAAGGAAGGTTCAAAATCCAAGGTTAAGGAAATCCCTTCACTTCCCTCACTTCCTGATTTACCAAAAACAAAAATTCACAGTAAATACGAAGAAATTCTCAAAGATAAAAAAATAACTCTCAAACCCAGCGCACCACTTGAAGTTCTTAAATTTCCCCTGAGTGTGCTTCCCATGTACACAACATTCATGTCTGCCGACAAAGCAGGTTACTACAACAATTTCACCTTTGATTTTGAAGACAACGAATGTGTTATGTCCTGGGATGAAGGCACATCACATAACTCAATCAGATGCTCAATGAACGGAAACGTGTGCTTTTCCCCTCTTTACCTTGGCGGTGTTGAATTTACTGCAAGTGCTTCAGCATGTTGGGTAAACGAAACAAACCTCTTTGTATGGATAAGACCTCTCGGTGCTATCGGACAAAGAAGACTCCGTTTTGAATTCAATGAAAACGGCACAGCTACACTTTATTCTTCAACTTCTCCCGGTCTTGAAAAGGTGGCAGTTGACCTTTCTTCAACATTCACAAAGAACATTTCTATTGCACTTGCAAAAGACATTGTTTCAACTTCATTTACAACTATGGCTCCGCCTTTCCTTGAGCCTAAACACAAATGCAGACTTGAAGACAGATGATATGCATTTAACATGCATTTTCGCTTGACAAATCCGTAAAAAAGATGTATATTATACATATCAATTGCATATTTATACCGATTTATACATAAATTTATGGATTTTTATACATTTTATACAAAAAGGGTGACAAAATTGGCAAAAGTTTTTATAGACGGCAAAGCAGGTACAACAGGTCTCAGAATTTACGAAAGACTTGCTGACAGAAAAGACCTTGAACTTATCACATTAAGTGACGAGGACAGAAAAAATTATGACAAGAGAAAAGAAGCAATCAACTCTGCTGACATAGTTTTCCTTTGTCTTCCTGACCCTGCTGCAATTGAAGCTGTGGGAATGATCGAAAATGACAATGTTAAAATTATTGACACATCTACTGCCCACAGAACAAGTGAGGGTTGGACTTACGGTTTCCCCGAACTTGATAAAGAAAAATGGGAAAGTCTTAAAACTTCAAAGAGAGTTGCCGTTCCCGGATGTCACGCAGGCGGTTTTATTGCCCTTGTTTATCCTCTTATCAAAAACGGAATTATCCCGGCTGACATAAAAATTGCATGTCACAGTCTTACAGGCTACAGCGGCGGCGGTAAAAAAATGATTGCTGAATACGAGGATGAAAACCGTTCTCCCCTTTTTGATGCACCGAGACAGTACGGACTTACTCAGATGCACAAACATCTTAAAGAAATGAAAGCAATTACAGGAATGGAAAATAATCCCATCTTCTGCCCTATCGTTTCAGATTTCTACAGCGGTATGGAAATGACAGTTCCTGTTTTCGCAAGTGATTTGTGCGAAGGTAAAACGGTGGAAGATATCAAAAAAGTTTATTCATCACTTTATAACGGTGATATTGTTAAATACAAAGAAACTATGGACGAAGAAGGTCTCATGAGTGCAAACGCCCTTTCATTCAAAGACAGAATGGAAATTACTGTTTGCGGTAACGAAGAAAGAATTCTTCTCATTGCCCGATACGATAACCTTGGCAAAGGTGCTTCAGGTGCGGCAATTGAATGCATGAACATCATGCTGGGAAACGAACCGACACTTGGTCTTGATATTTGAAAGGATTGAAATAAAATGCAGAATATTACAGGCGGTGTTTGTGCCGCAAAAGGTTTTAAAGCAAGCGGTGTTCACTGCGGAATAAGAAAAAATAAAACAAAAAGAGACCTTGCATTGGTTTTGAGTGAAACAAAGGCTCACGCTGCTGCGGTATATACCACAAACCTTGTTAAAGGTGCTCCAATTACAGTTACAAAAAATAACATTTCTGACGGTTACGGTCAGGCTATGATTTGCAACAGCGGTAACGCTAACACATGTAACGCTAACGGCATTGAAATTGCTGAAGAAATGTGTTCACTCTTAGGTGATGCGCTGAAAATTGATGCAAAGGATGTTATCGTTGCTTCAACAGGTGTTATCGGTCAGACACTTGATATTACACCTATCAAAAACGGAATTCCCTCTCTCTGCGAAGAACTCGCAGTCAGCGGTGACAATGCTGCAGAGGCAATTATGACAACTGACACAATTTCAAAGCAGGCTGCAGTCGAATTTACTCTTGGCGGTAAAGTATGTCGCTTAGGCGGTATGGCAAAAGGTTCAGGCATGATTCATCCTAATATGGCAACAATGCTTGTTTTCATTACAACAGATGCCGCGATTTCCCCTGCAATGTTACAGCTTGCACTCAGCGAAGAAGTCAAAGACTCCTTCAACATGGTAAGTGTTGACGGTGACACTTCAACAAATGACATGGTTTCCGTTCTTGCTAACGGTATGGCAGGAAACGATGAAATAAAGGAAGAAAATGAAGATTTCCTCATTTTCAGAAAAGCTCTCGCACAGGTTATGGTTTCATTGTCCCGAATGATTGCAGGTGACGGCGAAGGTGCAACAAAGCTTCTTGAATGTGTTGTTACTTCTGCACCCTCAAAGGAAATTGCGAAGATTGTTGCAAAATCAGTTATTTGTTCATCTCTTCTCAAAGCCGCTATGTTCGGTGCTGATGCTAACTGGGGACGTGTTCTTTGTGCTATCGGTTATAGCGGTGCAGACGTTGACGTAAACAAAATTGACGTTTCTTTCCGTTCCGTGAAAGGGCAGGTTGACGTATGCAAAATGGGTGCAGGAATTGATTTCTCAGAAGAAATTGCAAAAGAGATTCTTCTTGAAAAAGAAATCGAAATCCTTGTTTCTCTCAACGATGGTGAACAGACTGCAACTGCATGGGGTTGCGACCTGACTTACCATTATGTTAAAATCAACGGCGACTACAGAACTTAAGAGGTAATTAGAAATGGATAAAATCACAAATGCACAGAGAGCCGACATTCTTATTCAGGCTCTCCCCTACATACAGAAATATAACAATAAAATTATTGTTATCAAATACGGCGGTAACGCTATGATAAACGAAGAACTTAAAGCCGCTGTTATGGGTGACATGGTACTTCTTTCACTTATCGGTATCAAGGTCGTGCTTGTTCACGGAGGCGGTCCCGAGATTACTGAAATGCTTGGAAAAATCGGTAAAGAATCAAAATTCTACAACGGACTTCGCGTAACCGACGAAGAAAGCGCAAAAATCGTTCAGATGGTTCTTGCAGGTAAGATTAACAAAAATCTTGTAAATCTTCTTCAGAACATCGGTGGCAAAGCTATCGGTCTTTCAGGCATGGACGGCGGTCTTATTGAGGCAAAACCCATTGACTTTGAAAACTTAGGTTATGTGGGTGAAATTACTAACGTCAATACTCAGCCTATTCTTGATGTTCTTGAAAAAGGTTACATCCCTGTTGTTTCAACTGTGGGATGTGATAAAGAAGGTAATGTTTACAACATCAATGCTGACACAGCAGCAGCTTCAATTGCAGGCTCTCTCGGTGCAGAATGTCTTATTTCAATGACAGACATCTGCGGTATTCTCAGAGATAAAGACGACCCGTCAACACTTATTCCTCTTATCAATGTCAGCGAAGCTCCTCAGCTTATGCGCGAAGGAATTATTTCAGGCGGTATGATTCCCAAAATCGAATGTTGTATTGAAGCTATCAGACGCGGTGTTGGTAAGGTTTTCGTTATGGACGGACGCGTTCCGCACTCAATACTTATTGAAATTCTCACCGATGAAGGTATCGGTACAATGCTTATATAAGAAGGTTAAATAATGAATCTCAAAGAAAAAGATGCAAAATATATCGCAGGTACTTATGCTCGTTTTCCTCTTGAAATTGTCAGAGGTGAAGGTTCAGTTGCTTACGATGAGAACGGTAAAAAATACATAGACCTGTCAACAGGTATTGCAGTTAACACTTTCGGTTACTGCGACGAAGTATGGCAAGACGCAATTAAAGAACAGATCGGTACTGTTCAACATACTTCAAATCTTTTCTACACCAACCCCTGTACTGAACTTGCAGAGATGCTTTGCGAAAGAACAGGCATGAAGAAAGTTTTCTTCTCAAACTCAGGTGCAGAAGCAAACGAATGTGCAATTAAAGCTGCAAGAAAATATGCCGCAGAGCAAAAAGGCGAAGAATATACAACTATTATAACCTTGGAAAACAGTTTTCACGGAAGAACAATAACAACTTTATCTGCAACAGGTCAGGACCATTTTCATAAACTTTTCACACCTTTAACACCAGGTTTTGTTCACGCAAAAGCAAACGACCTTGATGCAC
>JAZOAY010000127.1:0-54679 GCA_045595725.1 Acutalibacteraceae bacterium
CTCAAACTCAGGTGCAGAAGCAAATGAATGTGCAATTAAAGTTGCAAGAAAATATGCTTTTGACAAATACGGCGATTACAGTCACAGCACAATTATTACTCTGAAAAACAGTTTCCACGGCAGAACTATTACAACTCTTGCCGCAACAGGTCAGGATGTTTTCCATACGACATTCTCTCCCTTCACGGAAGGTTTTGTGTATGCAGAGCCCAATGACACCCAAAGCGTTGAAAATCTTGCAAAAGAAAACAACTGTTGTGCAATTATGTTTGAGCTTGTTCAAGGCGAAGGCGGTGTTTGTCCTCTTACAAAAGAGTTTGTTGACGGACTGAAAGAGGTCGCTGAAAAATACGAGCTTCTTCTTATCTGCGACGAAGTTCAGACAGGTAACGGCAGAACAGGTGAACTTTATGCTTTCATGAATTATGGTTTCACACCTGACATTGTTTCAACCGCAAAAGGTCTTGCCGGCGGACTTCCTCTCGGTGCAACACTTATGGGTGAAAAAGTCCAGAATACTCTCACTCCTTCTTCTCACGGTTCGACATTCGGCGGAAACCCTGTCTGCTGTGCTGCGGCAAAGAGCATCATTTCAAGAATTGATGACGAGTTATTGAGCGAAGTAAAGGAAAAATCAGAGTATATTATTAAAACACTTTCATCTGCAGACGGTGTTAAAAGTGTTACAGGTCTCGGTCTTATGCTTGGCATAGAAACTGAAAAAGACGCTAAAGAAGTTATTTCAGCATGCCGTGAAAAAGGTGTTATCGTTATCAGCGCAAAAACTAAGGTACGTCTTTTACCGGCACTTAACATCCCTTGGGATACACTTAAAGAAGCAATTGAAATTATTAAAGACTGTTGTAAAGGAGAATAAAAATGAAACATCTTCTCAAACTCATGGACTGGTCAACTGAAGAAATCACAGAGGTTCTCAACCTTGCTGACCAGCTCAAATACGAAAAGAAAAACGGAATCGTTCACCATCATCTTAAAGGCAAAACTCTCGGCCTTATTTTCCAGAAAAGTTCAACAAGAACACGTGTTTCTTTTGAAGTTGGTATGTATGACCTTGGCGGTTCTGCCCTTTTCCTCAGTTCAAACGATTTGCAGATTGGCAGAGGCGAACCTGTAGAAGACACAGCCCGTGTTCTTTCACGTTATCTTGACGGTATCATGATAAGAACTTACGAACAGGCTGAAGTTGAAAAACTTGCTGAATACGGTTCAATTCCCATCATCAATGGTCTTACAGACTTCTGTCATCCCTGTCAGGTACTTGCTGACCTTATGACTATCAGAGAACACAAAGGAATTATCAAAGGCCGTAAACTCTGCTACATCGGTGACGGCAACAATATGGCAAACTCACTTATCGTAGGCGGCATCAAAATGGGCATGAGCGTTGCTATTGCTTGTCCCAAAGATTATCAGCCTGATGCTGAAATTATGAAATGGGCAAGTGAAAACGGTGATTTTCTCTGCACGGAAGATGTAAAAGAGGCAGCAAAAGATGCTGACGTTCTTTACACAGACGTATGGGCTTCTATGGGTCAGGAAGGCGAAGCAGAAGAAAGAAAGAAAATCTTCAAAGGATATCAGATTAACGCTGACGTTATGGCGGTTGCTCACGATGATGCAATGGTTATGCATTGCTTGCCTGCTCACAGAGGCGAAGAAATCACAGCAGATGTTCTTGAAGCACATGCAAACGAAATCTTTGACGAAGCAGAAAACAGACTCCACGCTCAGAAAGCAGTCCTCGTTAAATGCTTTGAGTGATTTCCAACGAAAAACCATTAATCATTTTCTGATAATACAACAGCTCCCCTTGAAAAGTTTTTTCAAGGGGAGCATTTTTCATCAAAGGTCCTTCTTTTGTGAATGAAACCGATTTTTACAATAAGTTTCACAATAACAAATCAAAAATTTGTTTCAATTATTTTTCTCGTGAGTTTTTCATCTGCAAAATCAAGCATTATAACTCCGTAATATTTTCCTTTTTCCGGTTTGTGTTTGCTGAACTTTTTGTTGATATATCTTGCATTGAACAACGGTATAAATGGGATTGCAGCACTTGAAAGAAAGTTGAAAATCATACTATCTTTTAAACCTTCCCCATCTTCAATCAAAGGTCTTACTGCTTTATTCCATTTATTTTTTCTTGTGAGACGATATCTGTCCTGAATAATAACATCATCAACACCGTTGGGAGAAAACTTCTCCCACTTTGTTTCTTTTGTATCACCCTGATAAGGCATTTCAGTGAAATCTATTCCCGCTTTTTCAAAATTGCTTTCTGTTCTTCTGATAAGAATAATTTTACCTCTGACTTCACCGAGGGTCGGCACTTTATTTTCAAGATACCATTTATCAGGGTTTGTTCTGATAAAGTTTTCATAGAGAAGCCTGAAACATTCCGAGCTGTCGTTTCCTTTATCCATTTTAAACATCATCAAAACTGTTTCTGAAGGTTTTTCGGAAAGAAAGCAAAGGATGTCGTCAATAACATTTTCAAGGCTTAAAAGTGCCCCAAAGCGACTTTTTTTACACTTACAGAAGGAATGAACAATTGTCATCCCATCCACTCTGATATCAAAAACTCTCACACCAATTTTAAGTTGCTCAGATATGCTTTTATTCTGACAATGTGAAAACAGAGAGAAACTGCAATATTTCGCCCCGCTGTCATGTGTACCGGGGATGTTTATTTCTTTCAAAGATTTTTCATCCCCCATATTTTTCATCCAATTATTTAAAAGCATAGACATTCTGTCCTTCGTCAGCGTACATAAACTGAGGATAAAGTGAATTTGTTTCTATTGTGGGTTGAGTTTCACTTGTTACAAGGAAAATTATGAAATCGCTGTATGTAGAATCATAGCGACACGCAATATGCGGTGCATCCTTAACAAACCATGTGTAATCCGGATAAAGACAAGTTGATGCATCAATTACTTTATCGGCAGACACATATTTACCCTCTTTTACATCAAGTGTTTTGCCGAGATTTGCAACAGTTGCACCGCCTGCCATAAGTGCAGTTTCAAGAACTCCGTCACCCTGAGTTTCACTTCTTTCATAAACAGGTGCAAGTGCTTTATTATAATTTGAAACAAATGAAATCTTCATACCGTTTTTAACTGCACCATCCAGCATTGCATTACGGTTTTTCATCATATCCTGCAGTCTTTCTGCTTTTTCAATAACTTTCGCATACTTTGCTTCTTCCCCGCCGAAACAATATTCTTTGGCAGTCTCGTATTCATCAGGAAGAACAAGCGCCCACAAAACAGGCATTGTTGCAAAATTGGGTTTGAGAACTTCGTTGAAAGCACCCTCTTTAAGGTTATCAACAAGAAGTCCTGCAAGTGAGCCTACAAGGTAGCCGATACCTGTATATTTAAGCACTGCAAGAACTGTTTCTGAATCTTCTCCTGCAAGAGAAGAAAGGAAATTCATGGCTGAATTGGGTGTGAGCTTGATTTTTCCCTGTAAAACATCGCTTACAACGTAGGCACCGTAAACGGTTGAACAAAGGAATGTGCATGAATTTATTTGCTCTGTGCCGTATTTTGTCATGTATGCCAGAGTTTCGACGCCACCCATACTGCAACAGATGATGTTGATTTTGTCAGTATTTGCATCCTTCATGGCAGTTTCAGCAATAGCATTCAGGTCATTTGCATTATCAAAGGGGTCAAGTCGCCAGTCGTAATAGTAAAAATATGTTCTGTCTGCACCGAATGCCTCAATACAACTTTTCACAACACCTTTTTCTGCAGATGAATCATTGTCGGCTTTTGCAAGATTATCATAATTTTCAACTGCAAGAGGATATTCATTGTGAGGTGACACATCATATACAGACTCACCGTTTTCATCAAAGGAATAGCCTTCAAGAATTTTTGATGCATAATCAAAAAGTGAAGATGTAAATCCCTCTGCATCCATCATAAGCATCGTTTTCACAAGACCTGTGACAATTGTAAGAATAATTTCACCTGCATTGATTTCACCGAGAAGATTTCTCTCAGTTTCTTTGCCTAAGTCAATACGAAGTCCTGTAAAATCCATACCCGAAACAACAATGGTAGGTGTTCTTGCATCTTTTACTGTTGTGCCGTAAACTGATGCTGACATTGTACATGCAATTACAACTGCAAGAATAACGGAAATAAGTTTTTTCATATTCCACACTCCCTATATAACAAAACTTCGGCAAGGGTATGCCGAAGTTTTTGTTTTAAAATCAAAGATTTTTGATATCTTCTTTGCTTACAAGTTTAACGCCGTTTGTTTCAAGAATTTTCATTGCCTTGTTGTTATCTTCAACACGCACAACAACATAAGCGTACTGCTTTGAAATAGTGATAAAAGCGTACATATATTCAACGTTAATTCCGTTTGTATAAAGAAGTTCCATAACTCTTGAGAGACTGCCGGGTTCGTCAGTAATTGCAACACCTACAACCTCTGTAATTGAAACAATGCAGTCGTTTTCTTTCAGTGCTTTCTTTGCTTTTTCTTCATCACTGACGATAAGACGGAGAATACCGAAATCCTTTGTATCTGCAATAGACATTGCACGGATGTCGATGTTTTCCTTTGCAAGGATGTGAGTAATTTCACCAAGGGCACCTGCTTTGTTTTCAACAAAAATTGATAACTGATTAATTGTCATGGTTCTTTCCTCCTTATTTCTTTCTGTTGTCAATAACACGTTTTGCCTTACCTTCTGAACGGGCAATTGTATTTGGTGCTACAAGTTTTACATCAGCTGCAACACCGAGAAGTGATTTAAGACCGTCTTCAATTGCATGTTCTGCTTTTGAAATTTCAGTAACTGTATCTGAGAACATCTTATCAGACATTTCAACCTGCACCTGAATTGTATCAAGGTTGTTGACTCTTTCAACAACAATCTGATAGTTTGGAGCGTAACCCATATTGAGAAGAACTGTTTCGATCTGTGACGGGAATACGTTAACACCTCTGATGATAAGCATATCGTCTGTTCTGCCCATGGGCTTTGACATTTTAACGAATGTTCTGCCGCACTCACATTTTTCATGAGAAAGAACTGCAATATCTCTTGTTCTGTAACGGAGAATGGGGAATGCTTCTTTTGTAATACATGAGAAAACAATTTCACCGGGTACTCCGTCAGGAACAGGTTCTCCTGTATCCGGATCAAGTGCTTCAATAATGAAATGATCTTCATTTACATGCATACCTGTCTGTGAATCACATTCGTAAGCAACACCGGGTCCCATAATTTCTGTAAGACCATAAACGTCAAAAGCCTTGATATTAAGCTTCTCCTCAAGCTGAAGTCTCATTTCCTGAGTCCAGGGTTCTGCACCGAAAATACCTGCCTTAAGAGGAAGTTTTGATGTATCAACACCCATTTTTTCCATTGTTTCCGCAATATACATTGCGTAGGAAGGTGTGCAGCAAAGAACATCCGAACCGAAATCCTGAAGTATTGTAATCTGACGTGCAGTATTACCGCTTGATACAGGAATTGCCATCGCTCCCATTTTTGTTGCACCGCCATGGAAACCAAAACCACCTGTAAAAAGACCATAACCGTAAGAAACATGGATTTTTGATGATTTATCAGCACCGACGGCTGCAAGCTGTCTTGCACAGATATCATCCCAGATGTCAAGGTCATTCTTTGTATAGCCTACAACAATCTGCTTTCCTGTTGTACCGCTTGATGCATGAACTCTGACAACTTCGTCCATATCACATGCAAAAAGTCCATAAGGGTATGTATCTCTCAGATCCTGCTTACATGTAAAGGGAAGTTTTCTCAAATCATCAACAGACTTGATGTCATCAGGTGTTACACCCGCTTCTTCCATTTTCTGCCTGTAATAAGGAACTTTTTCATAAACTCTTTTTACCGTGTTTACGAGACGTTCACTCTGCCATTGTGTGATTTGTTCACGTGAGGCAGTTTCAATTTCTTCCTGCCAATACTTCATTTGCCTGTCATCTCTTTTCTGAAATTTTAAAAATTAATAATTATATCCAAGACTCAATGCCTTTTTATTAAGATCAATAAACTTAGGTTTAACTGACTCCTCAAGAGCTTTTTCCCACCTTGCATAGTCGATGTGGAAATACTTTGCAAGTCTGCCCATAAGAACTACGTTAACTGCCTTTGATGAACCTGCTTCTTCTGCAAGAGAAAGTGCATCAATTGCGTCAATGTCAAGACCTTTTGCCGTAAGTTCATCAAGGATGTTTTCAGGATAAACTGCAGCACCTGTAATAACAGGCATTGGGTCTATCTGCTGAGTGTTGACAATAAGTTTACCACCTGTTTTAAGACAATGTGCCCATCTTGCTCCTTCAAGTTTTTCAAAGGAAATAACAAAATCTGCTTCCCCTTCTTCAATAATCGGAGAATAAACTTTGTCACCGAATCTTACATAAGTTACAACTGAGCCACCTCTCTGACTCATACCGTGAACTTCTGAAACTTTTACGTCGTAGCCTTCGTTCATAAGAACTCTGCCGAGGAGTTTACTTGCGAGAAGTGAACCCTGACCGCCGACACCGACAATCATAATGCTTTTTGTTTCCATCTCAATTACTCCTCCCCTTCAATGGCATCAAATGCACAAAGCTGTTCACAAACTCCGCAACCTACACAAAGAGTTGCATCAATATCTGCTTTCTTGTTATGTATGCTGATTGCAGGACAACCAAGCTTCATACACTTCTTACAACCTTTACACTTGTCAATATCCACCTTAACAGGCTTCTTGGGTTTAACATATTTGAGAAGAACACAAGGTCTTCTTGAAATTATAACCGAGGGTTCTTCTGCTGCAAGTTCTTCTTTAAGAACTTTATCACATTCGAGAAGATTATAGGGGTCAACCACTCTTACTCTGTTAATACCGATTGCACGGCAGAATGATTCAAGGTCAATTTTTGATGCAGGGTCACCCTTGATTGTGTAGCCTGTTGTAGGGTTCTGCTGATGACCTGTCATACCTGTGATTGAGTTATCAAGGATAATAACAGTTGAGTTTGATGCATTGTAAGCAATATTAACAAGACCTGTCATACCTGAATGCATGAATGTTGAGTCACCGATAACTGCAACAGATTTCTTTTCGCCCTTTTCACCCATTGCTTTATTAAAGCCGTGAAGTCCTGAAATTGATGCACCCATACAAAGAGTTGTATCAATTGCACCAAGGGGAAGCTGTGCTCCGAGAGTGTAACAGCCAATGTCACCGCTTACTGTAACTTTGTTCTGTGAGAGTGTGTAGAACATACCTCTGTGAGGACAACCTGCACACATTACGGGAGGACGTACGGGAAGAGCAGTATCAGGAGAAATGCTTTCTTTCTTTTCAAGACCCAACACTTCTGCAATTGTTTTCTGTGAATATTCACCGATGTTTGTGAAAAGTTCTTTACCTTCAACTTCAATACCGTTGTTTCTGCAATGAGTTTCGATAATTCCGTCAAGTTCTTCAATTACAATAAGTCTTTTTACCTTGCTTGCAAAATCTTTGATTTTGTCAACGGGCAAGGGGTGAACCATACCGATTTTAAGTACGCTCACTTTATCTGCGAAAATTTCTTTTACATACTGATATGATGCACCTGAAGTGATGATACCGATGTCAGTACCGCCCATTTCAACTCTGTTGAAGAAATCTTCTTCAGAAACTTCTTTGCGGAGAAGTTCTGTTCTTTCTTCAACAAAAGGATGACGCTTTTTAGCATTACCGGGCATCATAACATATTTGCCGATATTTTTTTCATATTCTTTCTGAGGAATTTCCATTCTCTCTGATGTTTCAACAATGCTCTGTGAATGAGCAATTCTTGTACACATTCTGAGAAGAACGGGAGTGTCGTATTTCTCTGAAATTTCAAATGCTTTTTTTGTGAACTCAAGGCTCTCTGCTGAGTCAGCAGGTTCAACCATGGGAATTTTAGATGCGATTGCATAGTGACGTGAATCCTGTTCATTCTGAGAAGAATGCATTCCGGGGTCATCTGCAACACAGATAACAAGACCGCCGTTTACACCTGTGTATGACATTGTAAACAAGGGGTCAGCCGCAACATTAAGACCAACGTGCTTCATTGCACATGCACTTCTTTTACCGCCGAGGGATGCACCGAAAGCCACTTCCATTGCCACTTTTTCGTTGGGCGCCCATTCACAGTAAATTTCGTTATATTCACTTGCGAATTCAGTAATTTCAGTACTGGGTGTGCCGGGGTAACTTGAAACAACACCGCACCCTGCTTCATAAAGACCTCTGGCAACTGCAGCGTTGCCTATCATTATCTCTTTCACTTATTCTGCCTCATTTCTCTTATCAACTATTCTTCTTGCCTTACCTTCATATCTTTTGATTGAACGGGGTGCAACAAGTGAAACCTTTGCGCTGATACCCAGAACCGTTTTAAGTTTTGCAACAGCAAGGTTTCTCAATTCTTCAAGTTTTCCGTAATTTTCAAGAAGTGATACATCGTTGATTTCAATTCTCACTTCAAGATAATCAGTGTAATTCTTTCTTGTCAGTACAAGCTCATAGTGAGGTGAAATACCGTCAATCTGAGCAAGAACACTTTCAATCTGCGACGGAAAAACATTAACACCTCTGATTTTAAGCATGTCGTCTGCTCTGCCACCGACTTTTTCCATACGGCAATGAGTTCTGCCGCATTTACACGTATCGTAATTGAGTTTTGTAATATCCTTTGTTCTGTAACGGAGCATAGGAATACCCTCTTTTGTAAGGGTTGTGACAACAAGTTCACCTTCTTCGCCTGCGCCAAGTCTTTCCCCTGTTTCACTGTTGATGATTTCGGGAAGGAAATGGTCTTCGGCAAAGTGAAGTCCGTTTCTTTCAACACATTCGCCTGATACACCGGGACCCATAAGTTCACTCATGCCGTAGTTATCGGTTGAGAAAAGACCAAAGCCTTTTTCTATTTTGTCACGAAGTTCCATTGTGCAACCTTCTGAACCGAAAAGACCGATACGAAGTTTCAGTTCATCATTTGTAATGCCCATATCGTGAGCAACCTCGCTCATGTACATTGCATAGGAAGGTGTGCTGATAAGAACCGTTGTGCCGAAGTCTTTAAGAAGCATTGCCTGTTTCTCTGTATTACCGCTTGATACAGGAATAACTGCACAGCCAAGTTTTTCAAGACCGTAATGAAGACCCAGTGCTCCTGTGAAAAGTCCGTAACCGAATGAAATCTGTGCTACGTCTTCATCTGTAACACCTACTGCTGCCGAAAGACGCGCAACGCAGTCGCTCCAGTTATTAATATCGTTTTTAGTATAGCCTACAACCGTAGGTTTACCTGTTGTACCGCTTGATGCGTGAATACGTACAATATCCTTCATCTTTGCACCGAAAAGTCCGTATGGGTAGTTATCCCTGATATCAGCTTTTGTTGTAAAGGGTATGTACTGAATATCAGAAAGGCTTTTGATTTTTTCTGCAGTCACACCTGCTGCACCAAGTCTTTCTGCATAGAAAGGTACATTTCTGATACTGTAATCAACTATCCATTTCAGTCTTTCAAGCTGAAGTTCATCAAGTTGTTTTCTTGACATCGTTTCGATGTCTTTCTGAAAAAAATTAGTTTTCATTTCTTACTTCCTTTATTTCTGTTCAAGCATGTGCTTGCTTTTTACTTTAACTTCTGCATCGTAACATTCAAACATTTTTTCAACTTTGTTTTTATCAACAGTTTTCTGAGTAAGAAGACTGACAACAGGGACAACTATAAATCCTGCAAGCATTGCAAGGACACCTGCATTAATGGGTGACTGAAGAAGAGTGGGGAAAATGTTTTTGCAGAACATATTGAGAAGCATAATTCCTGCACCTACAACAAAGTTTACACCAACTGCAACCTTTGTTGTTTTCTTCCAATAAAGTCCGAAAAGGAATGGTGCTAAGAATGCACCGGCCAATGCACCCCATGAAATACCCATAAGCTGTGCAATAAATGTAACAGAAGATTTTGCCTGAATAATGGCAATTACTGCCGATACAATAATAAAGAATACTACGAACACTCTCATTATAGACAATTTTGACTTTTCTTGCAAGCCTTTTTTACGAAGTGGTTCAATAAAATCGAGAGTAATTGTCGAACTTGATGTAAGAACAAGTGAAGAAAGGGTTGACATTGATGCTGAAAGCACGAGAATTACAACAACCGCAATGAGAACTTCAGGCAAATCCTGAAGCATTCCGGGAATAATACTATCGTAGATTATTGAGCCGTCTGCCGCATGTTCAACTCTGTCACCGAAAAGTCTGCCGAAACCACCGAGGAAATAACATCCGCCCGCAACGATAAGAGCAAAAATTGTTGAAACGATTGTACCTGTTTTGATTGACCTTTCATCTTTGATTGCATAGAACTTGCCAATCATCTGAGGAAGGCCCCATGTGCCGAGAGATGTTAAAAGTACAACACCGATAAGATTAACAAGGTCAGGTCCGAAGAATGAGGTAAATGCTCCTTCCTGCACTGAATTTTCAGCAGGAATCATTGAAAGAGCTTCAATTGCACCTGTGAAACCACCCTGAGTTTTAAGAACTGCAAGAACAACGGCAACAATACCGAACAGCATGATAATTCCTTGAATAAGGTCATTGATTGCAGTAGCCATATATCCGCCCACAACAACGTAAATACCGGTAAGAATAGCCATTGCAATTACGCAGACTGTGTAATCAACGTTGAATGCCATACCGAAAAGCCTTGAAAGACCGTTAAAAAGTGAAGCTGTGTATGGAATCAAGAAAATGAAAACAAGAACTGATGCAAGAATTTTAAGTGCTTTACTGTCGAAACGCACACCGAAAAATTCAGGCATTGTTTTACTTGACAGATGCTGTGTCATAACTCTTGTTCTTCTGCCTAAAGCATTCCATGCAAAAAGCGAACCGATAAGTGCATTACCTATACCAATCCATGTAGCGGCAAGTCCGTATTTCCAGCCGAATTGACCTGCATATCCTACAAAAATAACTGCAGAAAAATATGACGTTCCGTAACTGAAAGCCGTAAGCCATGGACCTACACTTCTTCCGCCGAGAACAAAACCGTTAACGTCTGTTGCCTGACGGCGGCAATAAAAACCTACACCCACCATGACAGCAACAAATACTGCAAGGAACAAAATTTTAACCAACATTTTCCCATCTCCATTTTTTATTTGACTTATTATGTAAAACAATGTAAAATTATACATTGTAAATACGTTTGCAAAGGATTTTATTATGATTGTAGATTTTCACACTCACATATTCCCCGACAAAATAGCTGTCGCAACTGTTGAAAAACTTAAAAGTTACCTTTGTGATGCAGGAGAAGAATGTGCCGCATATACAGACGGAACTTTTTCATCACTGACTTCTTCGATGTCAGAAGCAGGTGTAGATATAAGCGTAATTCTCCCCGTTGTGACAAACCCGAAACAATTTGAAAGCATCAACCGTTTTTCTGTTGAGATGAACAACAGAAAAGAAATTATAGCTTTTGGCGGTATACATCCCGATAATGAAAGCCCTGAAGAAAAACTTGATTTTATTAAATCTCTCGGACTTAAAGGAATTAAACTTCATCCCGATTATCAGGGAACTTATATAAATGACGAAAAATATATTAAAATTATCCGCCATGCAGAAAAAATCGGACTCGTTACGCTCATTCACGCAGGATACGATGTTCTCTCCCCCAACGACATTCATTGTACCCCTGACCGTGCAATTGACATGCTTGAAAAAGTTGAGGCAAAAAAAGATAACAAAATCATTCTTGCTCATCTCGGCGGTCACAAAGGAGCAGAAGAAAATTACGAAAAGCTCTGCGGTCATAACGTGTGGCTTGACACAAGTTATGTTCTTGATAAAATCGAGCCCCAAATGCTTATAAAAATGTTTGAAAAACATGGTTTCGACAAAATCCTCTTTGCAAGTGACTCACCGTGGGGTGACCAGAAAAAGTTTGTTAAAACCCTCGTGAACCTTGATATTTCTCAGGAAAACAAGGAAAGACTTTTCCATAAAAACGCCGAATGCTTGCTCGCTTTAAACCTTTAAAGCGTTGTATTGCTATATTATAGCAGACACTTTGCAAAATATCAAGTGTTTTAACAAAAATAATGGAGTTTTTTATGACTGAAATACAGAAAAAATTATACAATATGCAAGATGAAAAATACAGGTCTTTCAACTCAAAACTCATACCCGACGTACCGATTGAAAAACAAATCGGAGTAAGAATACCTGACATACGACGTCTTGCAAAAGAAATTAAAAATACAAAAGAAGCAGATAAATTCTTAAAGTGCCTGCCACATGAATATTTTGAAGAAAATAATCTTCACGGTTATTTACTTGAAACAACAGATGATTTTGATGAAGCAATTATTTTGACTGAAATATTTTTGCCCTTTATTGACAATTGGGCAACATGTGACACAATATGTCCGAAAGTGTTCAAAAAAAATATTCCCGCTTTATATGAAAAAATCAAAGTATGGCTTATGTCGGGAGATACATACACAATACGTTTTGCAGTCAATATGCTGATGAAATTTTTTCTTGATGAAAATTTTTCAGAAGAAGTTCTGATACTTGTTGCAGAAATAAAAAACAAAGAGTATTATGTAAACATGGTCAGGGCATGGTTTTTTGCAACCGCAATGGCAAAACAAAGAGAAGCTACTCTCCCCTATCTTAAAGATAAAAAACTTGATAAATGGACTCACAACAAAACAATTCAGAAATGCAAAGAAAGTTTCAGAATTTCTAATAGTGATAAAGAATTACTTAAGGAGATGAAGTTATGAAAATTCAACTTGACAAAAGCATAAAAAAATTCCCCGTATTCATAGGAGTTGTCGGCGTCATACTTGCAGTCGCACTCTTGGTTTTAAGGCTTAATTTAGTTGCGATTGTAAATGCAGCTTACCTGATGATTACGGCCCTTCTTTTACTTCTCGGTATTATTGCCAAGAAAAAACTTTTTGTTCCGATGCTTGGTGGTTACGGTGTTTCTTTACTCGGTATTATTACATATTTTGTAATATGGGGTGCAGACGCAGGTTTCGGTGCATTCACATCAGGTCTTGCAGGTTTTTCATCAGAAGCACACACTCTCCTTACAGGAGACGGAACTTTTCTTACAAGACTTGGCGGTAATTTACTTCTCGCTCTGCCCGTAATTATACTCGGTGTTCTCCTTTTCTTTCTTGCTAAAAACGGCAAAAAAATCCTTGCAGGACTTTCATCATTTTTACTTGTTATTTTTTCCGTTGCATTTCTCCTTACAATGAACCTCCGCTCAGAACCTAACACAGAAAGACTGTGGGAAGGTCACGACGATTACCTTAAAGGTGTTGACAAAAATAAGACGAAAGACTCTCCTAACGTTCTTTTTGTTCTTATGGATGACCTTGGTTACGGCGACATTTCATTGAACGGAGCAATTTATGACACTCCCAACATAGACTCAATCGGTGAAGAAGGTGCCGAACTTACAAACTTCTATTCAAGTTATTCTGTATGCTCACCTGCCCGCTTTGCAGCGTTAACCGGCAGATATCCGTACAGAGGTCATGCTGATAACGTAATTTATCCTACAGTCAACACAATTTCTCCTTTTGCTGCAACAAGACTTTTCAACTCCGTTGAAATGGGTGCAAACGTTGATGGTATGCTTGGTGATGAAATCACAATTGCAGAAACTTTTAAAGCCGCAGGTTATACCACAGGTGCTTTCGGTAAATGGCATCTTGGTGATTACGGTGAGTATCTTCCTACAAATCAGGGATTTGATTATTTCTACGGCAGTCACCATGTAAACGACATGACTCCTTTCTATCATGTAACCGAAGAAAACGGTGAATGGGAAATCGTGCATGGCACAAACGAACTAAAAGACCAGAAAGATGCAACAAAATTCATTCATGAAGAAATTACAGAATGGATTACAGACAAAGTTACAAACTCAGACGAACCTTTCTTTGCTTATTATGCATCACCATGGCCTCATGCACCTTTGTTCGTAGGTGATGAATTCAAAGGTGAAACAGGCATGGGCACTTACGCTGACTGCGTAACTGAATTTGACTATTATCTGGGTGAACTTTTCTCAACCCTTGAAGAACTTGGTGAACTTGATAACACAATTATCATCTTCACAAGTGATAACGGACCTGCACTTCAGGGTTCAACAAACGAACTGAGAGGCGGTAAATATCTCGCATACGAAGGCGGTCAGAAAGTCCCATTCCTTATCCGTTGGGACAACGGTGAAGTTTTTGAAAAGGGTTCAAGTTTTGATGAACCGGCAACAGTTGTTGACCTTTTCCCCACGCTTGTAGAAATGTGCGGTATTACAGGCGGTGGCAAAGAAAATTATCTGCCCTCTGACCGTGAAATTGACGGTACATCCATGCTTCCCGTTTTTGAGAACGGCACTCCCATTCACACAGAAGAAAACCCTATTCTTCATATGAAACGTGAAAAGCTGAAATCAATTCAGTATGCAATTGAAACAGAAAGTCTTGCTGAGGAATATCCTGACTATGATTTTGACGTAATTAAAAACAACGACTACGTTCAATTCAAATATTTCCAGAATATTCAGAATGATAACTCTGCTTTCTTTGACAAATTCCGCAAAAACTGGCTTCATATTCTCACAGATGACAGCGGTGAAAACTATAACAGAGCAGAAGTTTATCCCACAATAGCAGAGAAAATGAACGAAAAGATGAACGAAATCATGTCTCGTTTCAAATCAAACAGACGAGGTATAAAATAATGCCCCCGCTTTCCATTATGATAAAACCTGCATCAAGTCTTTGCAACCTTGACTGCAGATACTGTTTTTACCATGACGTTACAGAAAACAGAGAAGAAAAAAATCTGGGAATAATGAACTCCGACACAGCGGAAAGCCTTATAAAATCAGCGCTTTCCTTTGCTGACGGATGTTCTGTTGCTTTTGCTTTTCAGGGCGGTGAACCACTTATTGCAGGAAAAGAATATTTCCATGATTTTGTATCACTTGTAAATAAATATAACACAAAAAATTCTGAAATTTTCTATTCAGTTCAGACTAACGGTCTGCTGATAAATGAAGACTGGGCAGAGTTTTTCACAGAAAATAAATTTCTTGTAGGTTTAAGCCTTGACGGTGACAGAGAAGCAAACAAATTCCGTGTTGATATGAGTGGTCAGAGCAGATTTTTTCAGACTCTGACCGCTGCAAAAATCCTTGAAGAAAAGAAAACAGAGTTCAACATTCTCTCTGTTATGACGGGAGTAAATGCACGTAGAATTGACAAGATTTACTCTTACTTCAAAGAAAAAGGTTTCAGATATCTTCAGTTTATTCCATGCCTCAGACCTTTTGGCAGCAATGAAGAATCCGAGCTTTACATGACTAATGATGACTATAAATATTTCCTTATTCATGCTTTTAATCTTTATGTAAAAGATTTTGTCAGAAATGACTATATAAGTATACGGCAGTTTGACAACTATGTCAGACTTTATCTCGGTGAAAGTGCTGAGCAATGCGGTATGTGCGGGCATTGTACACATCAGTTTATATGTGAAGGTAACGGTAACATTTACCCCTGCGACTTTTACTGTACGGATGAATGGTTGCTGGGAAACATAAATAATACAGACCTTGAAATTATGGCTAACTCAGAAAAAGCAAAAGATTTTCTCAGAGAAAGCCTCCACATCCCTGAGAAGTGTAAAAAATGCCATTATTACCCTCTTTGCCGTGCAGGCGGGTGCAAACGAAGTCGTGCAGATTATGACTATTGTGAGGCATACAAAGGCTTTTTTGAGGCATGTTTGCCTTTATTCAGAGTATTCAGGAGATAAAACTATGATTAAACTTGATATAAGACTTAAAATGGCAGCTGATGAAGTAAGACAGAACAAAAAAGTTGTTGACATCGGCACAGACCATGCATATCTCCCCGCTTATCTTATAGAAAACAATATATGCCCTTCAGCAATTGCGGCAGATATTGGCAAGGGACCACTCGAAAATGCAAAAAAAGTTGTTTCAACGTCAAAGGAATTAAGCGACAGAATTGAACTTCGTTTATCTGACGGACTTAAAGAAATCAAGTCTGATGAGGCAGAGGACATTGTTATTGCAGGTATGGGCGGAATATTGATTTCTGAAATTTTAACCTCTGCTCCTTGGGTGAAAGATGAAACTAAAAGACTTATTTTACAGCCCATGTCACATGCTGAGGATGTAAGACGTTATCTTTGTGAAAACGGATTTGAGATTATAAAAGAAAAAGCCTGCGCAGACTCAAAGCATAACTACATTATAATTGTTGCTGAATTCAGAAATAAACCAAATGATAAAAACGAGGCTTTCTATTACAAGGGGTTGATACAATACGACAATTCGGAAGATGCACAAAAGTATCACAATTCACGAATGGCAAGTCTTATAAAAAAACATGATGCCCTGAAAAAAGCAGGACATGACGTTAACGACATTGAAAGAATTATAAACGGATGATTAGTAAATGTCCTCAAGATATCTAAAAAAATTAACGCAGCAGAGATTATCATAACTCTGCTGCGTTTTTGTTGAATTGTATTATTCTTACCAAAGCACTGTAGTTCCCTTTGCGTGGGCATTCATTCTTGCCACGTCAATTGTATTGAGTCTTGAATCACCGTTTACATTTGCACAGTCATATTCATAACCGTCAAGACGTATTGCACCTTTTGCATGGGCATTTGCACGTGCAACATCAACCGTGTTGACTCTGCCGTCACCATTGATATCTCCTACAAGATGTATCTTCATTTCCTGCACTAAATCTTCTTCGCCCAAGGTAATTTCATATTCACGGGTTACGTGATTTGCTTTTGATATCGTAATAATATAACTGCCGGGTAAAAGGTTTTCAAAAACGGCTTCAGCATCGTTTCCCGTAACTTCTGCAGAAAAAGAAACTTCATTATTTTCAGCAGAAACAAGCAGTATTTTTACTTTATCTTCCTCGCTGCCAAAAGTCTCAATTCTTCCGCTTATGCTATAACGCTTTACCACCGGGTCGATATAATCGTAATGCTCATGTTTACACACAGAGCAATAATACCTGATATATCCCTGTTCAGTTTCAGTAGGAGGAACTTCCGTTATTTCATAACTGTGTCCCGTTGCCACAAATCTTTCATTTTTCAGAATCTCTCCGCATTCATCGCACCATATTTTTTCATAGCCGTCTTCTGTGCATGTGGCTGCTTCAAAGTCTTTTATTTCCCTATGTCCTAACGCAGGAATAAGTGCCTGAGCCATTAGAATCTGTCCGCAACGATCACAATGTTCACCGGATGTAAGACCTGTTTCAGTACATGTAGGTGCAACTGCCTCGTCTGTTACTCTGTCATGACCGAGAGCATAAATAATACTATCTCTGTATGTATCACCGCAGTTAAGGCAAGTATGAGTCGTGTAACCATCTTCCAGACAAGTAGCCTCAGTCACAGTTGTTTCATAGTTATGACCTGTTGCAGGAATTACCTCCTGTGCAACGAAAATCTCACCGCATGTTTCACAATGACTGCCTTCGGTAAAACCGTCCTCTGTGCATGTTTCCTCAACTGCCTCATCAGTTATTTCTGTATGTCCGAGTGCATCAATATAATCCGATACATAAACATCACCGCATCTTTTACAGGTGTAAGTTGTGTAGCCATCCTCTGTACAGGTGGGGTCATAAGTGACTACTTCATCATCATGTCCCAGAATGTTGACTTCTTTCTGTTCAACAAGAATTTTTTTGCAGACTGAGCAATGCTTACCCTCTGTAAGACCAGTTTCCGTACAAGTAGCTTCTACGGCTTCATCAATTATTTCCGTATGTCCTAATTTATTAACTTTATCAGAAGTGTACGTATCACCGCAAGTTGCACATGTGTTGAGTGTGTATCCGTCATTTTCACAATCGGGTGCAAAAGTTTCTGAAACATAGTTATGTCCTGTTGCAGAAATTTCGGCTGATACATAAGCACTGCATCCCTCAAAAGTACAAATATATTTGTCTGTACCTTTTTCAGTACATGTAGGTGCAGGGTCTGCAACCGCAGTTTCACTGTAAGTATGTTTTTCCCACTTAAGTTGATTATCTGTCCAACCGGTTACATGATATTCTTCAGGTACAATAAACTCGGCATCGTTAACATACTCTTTCACGTCACCTGTCTGAAGTTTTGCAGATTCTTTTGTTTTAACCGTAAATTCAGCATAATTACCCTTTGTAACAATTGCATTTTCTTCAAGATGTACTTCACCGCCGATAATTCCGTCAACGCAAAGTTCACCACCGTTAAGAACTCTGATTTTTGCTGTAGGTCTTCCCTGCGGATAACGGTAAGCAGAAGAAAACTGCTCATCTGTAAGTTCTCTGTAAGCTACAAAAGTTGAAGCCCTGTTTCTTACCGTTGTTTTGTATCTGTCTACACTTAACTTTGCTCCATCATGGATAATAAATTCGCATCCCGGAAGAAGTTTCATGCTCATGGCTTTATCATTATAATATGTTCCGAAAATACCTGAGCAGAGATGAACTTCATTATCACCGTCCATGGCAAGGATAAAGTCAGAAGAATGTATCGTCTGAGAAAAGAGACTTGTCTTTATAGTGAGAGAAATAGATCCCATGTAACCTCCACCATAAATTTTATAAATCTCTGCCTTTTTGCCTATTCTGTCACGTTGCTCAAGTGTTCTTACAATTTTACCGCCTTCATTGAGAACAAACACGCCTGCGCTTCCACTGACAAAAGGAACAACGTTGTGGCTATATCCGCCGTCAAAATACATTACACTCTGTGCAACAAGTTTTGCACCGTAATGAATTATTACTTCAACTTCAATGTTTCTGAAATCATATTCATTAGCAACCCAGACATCTTTATAATACATTGATGATGCATGACTACCGCCTCTCCAATGTTCGATAACAAAAAGGTCTCTGACTTCACCGCCTGAAAAAGCTTCAATAGCACCTGTGCCTTTTATATAACCGTTAGCACATACAATACCGCCGTTACTTACATCCATTTTACCATTGAGAATAATCTGTGCATAAGCACCATTTACTTCCTGACGTAAAGAGCCACCTTTTGCCACACCAAGTAAAGCAGAAACAAGAATATTACCGTGTACTGTTACTGTAACACCGTCAGCTATAGTGAGGGTCCTGTAAAGAGTATCTTTGACGCTCTTTGTCGATGTACTTGTGTCAGGAGTACCGTTAGAAAGGTCATAACCGGTATATCCGGCTTTATAAGGAACAAGAAGAGTAACACCTGACTTAACTTCTACGTTTTCCGTGATAGTTGTATCTTTCTGCACAATAACCGTGTCACCGCTTACCGCTGCAGAAAGCGCATCGGCAACGCTGTCAAAATATGTATCACCGATACTTGCAACATTTTCTTCAGCAGCAGAAATATTCATTGTAAACAATGAAAGGACAATTACCGCTGACAGAAGAAAACTTATTACTTTTTTCAGATTTTCTTTGAACATCTTATTCTTTCTCCTTCTCATATAGACACCAAACCACAGAATATGGCATTGTACTAATAGTATGACTTAAGACTTTGTTTTAGTCAAGAGTTTTTTGTAAATATTCTTTAAATTTTCCACGGTAATTTCTTCCTTTATTTCTACAAAAAGCATCACCGGTTTTATTTTTGAATTTTTCAAGGCAATTTGACAAAACACGGTTTTGGATATATAATATTAAGAAATACTTTTACGGAGGTGAAAACATGCCTATTAAAATTGACAACCAGTTACCTGCACACCACAGTCTTGAACTTGAAAATATTTTCGTAATGACCGAAGGACGTGCAAGAAAGCAGGACATACGTCCTCTGAGCATCATAATTCTCAATCTGATGCCTACAAAAATTGTAACTGAAACTCAGCTTTTAAGGCTTCTCAGCAACAGCCCTCTTCAGGTTGACATTGAACTTCTGCAAATGGCAACTCACAAGTCAAAAAACACTTCCGAACAGCACATGCTGAAATTTTACAAAACTTTTGATGAAATCAAAAACAATAAATATGACGGCATGATAATCACAGGAGCTCCTGTTGAAAAACTCCCCTTTGAGGAAGTTGATTACTGGGAAGAACTCTGTCAGATTTTTGAATGGACAAAAACAAATGTGTATTCAACATTCCACATTTGTTGGGGTGCACAGGCAGCACTTTACTACCATTACGGTGTACCAAAATACCCCCTTGAAGAAAAAATGTTCGGGATTTTCCCTCATGTTTCTCTTGACAAATATCATCCCATAATGAGAGGCATTGATGACATTTTCTATGTCCCCCATTCACGTCACACGGAAGTCAGAAGAAGTGATATCGCCCTTGTGAAAGATCTTCAGATTCTTTCGTATTCAGAAATGGCGGGAGTCCATCTCATATCTGACATGGACTGCAGAAATTTCTTTGCCACAGGACATTCAGAATATGATTGTGACACACTTGCAAAAGAATATTTCAGAGATAAAAACCAGGGACTTGACATAAAAATCCCCTACAATTATTTCCCCGATGATGACCCTGACAGAATGCCAAAAGTTCAATGGAGATCAACTGCAAATCTTCTTTTCACAAATTGGCTGAACTATTTTGTTTACCAGAGAACACCCTATGATTTAGCAAATCTTTAAGAGGAGTGTTATTATGCTTAAAAACAAACGTATTATTTCATTTGAAACAATATTAACTATCGGCATATTCGCTGTAAGTTTTCTGGCTTGTTGCATGATTAAATATTCTGATGGTGATGATGCTTTTTTCCTAAAAACAATAAGTGAGCATCCGAATTTCCTTGACTTTACAACTCACCTGACCAGAACTATGAACGGCAGAATTGCCGCTACATCAACATTATGGTTAATTTTTTCTAACTCAATATGGCTCTGGCGAATTCTCAATGCAGCAGTTATAACTCTATTTACAGTCGTTCTTTCATACATCAGTAAAATTGTTATAAATGCGGATAAAGCAAACTACAAAATGTTACTTTTCTTTGCCGCTTCACTTGGTATTTCAGGAATAGGCATCGTGGGATATTCGTGCTTATGGATAACAGGTTCTGTAAATTATCTCTGGCCTTGTGTGGCAGGACTTTGTTCCCTTCTCCCTTTTATAAAATCAGTTTTTGATGAGAATTATAAAATTAACTTACCTGCTTTTTTGTTCTCAGCTGTTACAGGAATTTATACTTGTCTTGCACAGGAGCAGATTGGTGCAGTTGTAATTTGTTCGACTCTGATAATTATTTTTTACACCAAGGCTAAAACAAAGAAATTCAATATTTTTCAGATTATTCCCTTTTTCCTGATGCTGGCAGCTTTCATTCTTCTTATAATGTCACCTGCAAATGCGAACCGCGGTGACAAAGAAATCCTGCGTTGGTTACCTGAATATGCACAATTTACATTTTTTGACAAACTGTTCACCACTTCTCAATGGCTTCTCCATTCCGTTGCAAACAGTCTTAAATACGTTTTTGTTTTAATCTGGGTATGGCTTGCTGTTAATTTCCACAAAGACAACAAGAAGATTCTGTCTGTAATCTGTGTACTTATGATTCTCGTGTCACTGCTTTCCGTTGCAGGAATAAATGCTATAACAGACCTTGGACTAAACAATATTGACATGACAAAAAAGATTGACAATGCACCTCGATTTGAAGACCTGAATTCTACTCAGATTGTGGTGGCAATATGGTGGATAATCTGCATCATAATAACAGGAGTTTTTTCTTACATTGCAAATGGTAACAGAAAATTAAAAATTTTCAGACTTCTTACTTATCTTGCCGGAATTGCTTCTGCTGCCATTATGTTCTTCTCTCCCACTATTTACGCTTCCGGAGAACGTACATTGTTTGTAATGTCTTCTCTGCTTACACTTCTGGCATCAACGTTTGTGTGCTTTAATTCGCCAAAAAAATCAGCTGCAGTCGCTTTAATTGCATCTCTGATAGTAATTGCAGGACTTCAATTATTTGAAAACATAGACTTTATTCTGAAAATGATATAAAATCATATCGTTAATTTCTTAAAATCTCAAAACCACATCTGCAAAGATTGATGTGAATTTACTTCTTTGTTGACTTTGGTTTTGCGGTGATATATAATAAGTTGAAAACTTTTTACGGAGGTAATTTTTATGTTAAAAATCGGTCTTGTCGGTGTTGGCGGTATCAGCGGCGCACATATCCCCGTATGGGAACAGATGGAGGATGCGGAGCTTATCTGCCTTTGTGATATCCGCCCTGAAAGAATGGAAGACTACAAGGATACAAAACATTGCTATACTGACTTTGACGAAATGCTTGCAAATGAAAAAATTGACATTCTTGACATTTGTCTGCCTACATACCTTCATGCAGATTTTGCAGTTAAAGCAATGGAAATGGGCATCAACGTTATTACGGAAAAACCTATTTCACTCAAAGAAGAAGATGTTGAAAGAGTTTACGGAACTGCCGAGAAGAACGGTGTTAAATTCATGGTAGCACAGGTTCTCCGTTTCTGGCCTGAGTATCTTATCCTTAAAGAAATTTATGATACAAAAAAATACGGTAAACTCCTTTCAGGCAGCATGACACGTCTGGGCGGTTTTCCCCGCTGGAGTTGGGACAACTGGATGATGGATGAAAAGAGAAGCGGTCTTACACCTTATGACCTTCACATCCATGACCTTGACTTTATGGTTTATGCTTTCGGAAAGCCTACTGTCAGACATCAGTACCGTTCAAAACGTCCTGAACAGGATTTCATCAGCATTGACTACGATTTCGGCGATTTTGCTATTCATTCCGAGGCTTCATGGTATGCTGTACGCTATCCTTTCACCGCAGAATTCCGTTTCCAGTTTGAAGAAGCAATTGTTGCCTGGGAACACGGTAAAATTCTCGTTTACGACAAGGAAGAAAATGTTATTGACCTTACAGAAGAAGCACAAGGCGATACAGGAAAAATCAATCTGCCTAAGAGTAACGCTTACGCAAATGAAATTATCTATTTTGCAGACTGCGTGAAGAATAACAAACCTGTTGAAAAAGTTAAACCTGACGAATTGCAGAAAGTAATTCAGATTCTCAACAGTCTTTAATATTTAAATAAAACTTTGACCGCGGAATTTAATTCCGCGGTCTGTTTTTGTTGTAGAATATTATTCTTTATTTCTTCTTCTTTCATTGAGTTCTTTGAGAATTCTTTCATGTTCATCGTCATCAAGAGCATATTTCCATGTAGGGATTACAGAAAGAAGAGCACCGATTGCAGGAGGAACTGAGATACAGAAGAAGAGCATTGCCATATAACCGAAATATTCTTCGTTGAAATTACCTGCACTTCTGTCAAGGAAATCTCTTATTACGTTACCCTGCTGAATGAATTCATTGAGTTTTTTGATGTTATCACCTGTGTAGTGAACTGCTTCGCATGTGATACCGTAAATAATTGATGCAAAACCGCTGCCTATCTTAACAAGAAATGTCTGTCCCGAGAAGAATACTCCGTCAGGTCTGATACCATAGTGATATTCTTCATAGTCGACAGCATCAGAGATCATAAGTGTCTGAAGTACCGAATTAAGTCCCATTGCAATACCGCAGATTGCAAAAATAAGCATTGTGATAATAAGGAACACAGGCTCTGCAAGGCGGTGAGGGAATGCAAGGAAAAGGAAGAAAATTGCAAGTTGAGGAAGAACTGAAATAATTTTTGAACCATTGTAAAGTTTTTTCTTCGTTGTCTTTTCAAGAAGTCTGGGGACAAATCCCATAATTACAAACTGTCCTATAAAAAGTCCTCCTCCAAGAAGTGCAAGGTAGAGAAGTGACATGAGACCTGACTGTGATGAATAATAGTTGTTTACAAGAGGGATTGCAACAATCATCATAAGCTGTGTGGGAGCGTTGAGTAAACCTGAAAGAAGAATCTGTCTGAATGGCTTGTTTCTCCACATGATTTTGAAGTTTTCTTTGACGGTATACTTTTCTTCTGAGGGTTTAATCTTTTCTCTTGTACCGATACCTGCACATTGGAAAAGTGCTGCACCAATAACTGTTGCAATGAGACCTGTAAGGAAATAACCTGTTCTTGCGTTGCCGTTCAATGCTTCTGTTACCATTTCGGCACAGGGTGAAAGAGCAAGCATTGCAACACCGCCGCCTACACCTGCCGCCATACGTGCAAGGGAAACAAGTTTCTGTTTGTGTTTTTCATCTTCTGTCATAAGAGCAGTAATACCCCAGAGAGGAATGTCACCTGCAGTATAACTCATACCCCAGAGGATGTATGTAAATCCTGCCCAGATAACACAGAAAAGGTTTGTACCTTCAAGAATATCGGAAGCCTGACCTACATATTCAAAGTTCACAAAACAGAGAATTGAAACAACCATAACAATTCCGGGAACAAAAATAAGATAAGGACGACATTTGCCCCATTTTGTTCTTGTTCTGTCAACAATTGAACCCATAATCGGATCATTGAATGCGTCCCAGATACGTGCAATAGCAATAATCACACTTACAATAATTGCGGGAATGTAAAGAACATTCTGCAAGAAATACGATACAAGAAGGACATTTGTAACATTATAAAGAATATTCTGTCCCAGAAGTCCTGTAAGAAACATATTTCTTTCTTTTTTGGTATAGGTTTTAAGGCTCGTATTTGTACTCATAGTCACACTCCTCAAAGTTATTTTGTTAAACCTATTGTAACATCATTGTTAAGTAAATTCAATATCTGTTTGACAAAAGACAATTTATCACTCTTAATCATCTGCAACAAAAAAGCCTGTCTGATAAAATTCATTTTCTTTTCGGACAAACTTTCATACATATTCCGCAGACTGCACCTCTTCCGATATGTTTGAAGGCTTTTTTCATGTATTCACTGCATTTTTCAGGGTCGATGATTTCTTCTCTCGGTATTCCCTCAGTGTAAACTTTACCTGTCAATGCTTTTGCAGGACATGAGTCTACGCATCTTGTACATTCACCGCAGAGGTTTTCTTTGATTGCCTCTCCAACTTCTTCAAACGGACAATTTGTAAGAAGTGTACCGAGTCTGACGGCAGGTCCGAAATCTTTATGGATAAACATATTGCTTTTGCCGATTGTACCAAGTCCCGCAAGACACGCCACCATTCTTGAAGAAACAAGCCCTTTATAATTCCAACCATCTTTGTTGATGCTTTGGGAAGCACCTACAGGAATATAACGGTATCCTTCATTCTGCAAAAACATTCCTGCCTGCAGTATTGTCCTGTCAAGAAATGCATTAACTGTTCTGTAGTGGTGAAAATATGTATGCGTTGGTTCATTCTCAATTTCATCAATGACTGCTTCCGACAATCTTACAACAAAACTGACTGCATATTCCATTCCGTTTACAGGCTCTTTAAGTTTTGCAAAACCTACGTCACTTACGCCCAGCGACATAATATAATTTTTAAAATTTTTCTGAAAATCCATTTTTACACCCTTTTAATTACACTTATATCTTTCTCGTTTTTTCAAAAAATATTTGTGAGGTGAGAAAGATGAGTGAAGAAGAATATCTTAAAGCCCGCATAAGCGACCTTGAAAAAAACGTAAAAAAAGTCTTTATATCCGAAAAACACCGAAGAAACCAGCTTGTGGCTCTTCGGTATTATAAAAATCAACTTGAAAGACTTCAGAATTATTCTGACATATAATCGTTGCCCACAAGAACCTCAATTTTTGTTTTCTGTGTTCCGATTTTTTCAAAATGAAAATCTTCATCCTCGCCCTCTGCACTGAAGGCAGATACATAAAGTGTAAGCTCATTCACACCGTAATCAAGGTACTGAGAAAGACGTACATTAGTAACATATCTTCCCGGTACAACACCTAATGAACGATAAACTACAACACCGTCATCATTTACAAGAGAGCAAAGCAGAATTTTATCACTTACTGTGGGATTTGAAAACGCAAGCGGCAAAAGAGAATCAGGTTTAGAAACATTAATTGCTGTGTTTGCATAGAAAGAAAATCTACTTTTATTTCCCTTTGCATTTGTGTTTTTTATAAGCTCAGCCTGCTGTTCATCTGAAATAGCAATTAATGAAACCTCGTTATCAGCATAACTTCTTCCACTGTAAATTGAAGGATAGTAGCCTTTGTCACCGCTTAAGTTCACAACAGAAAGAACAGAAATAAATGCTGCAAGAACTATTACTGCTGCTACAATTATAATAATCTGCTTTTTAGTCACTTTCTTGAAATCAATATCAGGAAGTTTAATCCGGGGAATTTTTATTTCAAGTTTTTTCTTTTCTTTTTTTACAGGTACTTCTTCTTTTTCTGTTTCAGCTTCTGTTTTTGTTTCTTCAGCAACCTCTTTTTCTACTACTACTTCTTCTTCGGTAACCTCTTCAATCAGAATGCCTGTTTTTTTCTCAGAATTTGTTTCCGGTTCAATTTCTTCTGAAATTTCTTCAGCAACTGTTACAACTGAAATTGGTTCTTCAATCTCTTCTTCCGCAGTCTCTTCTGTTTCGGGAATTTCTTCTGCAGTTTCTGCAACAACCGGTACTTCCTCAGCTGTTTCTTCTGCCTTATTTTCAGCAATATCTTCGACTTCTTCTGTAACGATTTCTTCAATTACGGAAGGTACTTCTTCTGAAATAGTTTCGGGGATTTCTTCCTTTTCGGGAACATCTGTTACTTCTGCAACAGGTTCTTCAACAACGTCTGTAACAACTTCCTCGACTTTTTCAGTTTCTTCCCCAGTAACCTCAACAATACTTACAGCAGGTTCTTCTTTTACTTCAGGTTGAACAGAAGTTTCCTCTTTTTTTTCCGCAGAAGTTTTTGCTGTTTTAGTTTCGTCTTTTTTTCCCTTTTCTGTTTCCTTTGAAACTTTTTCAGCAACTTTTTCTTCCTTTGCCTTATTTTTAAGAGCCTGTTTTTCTTCTTTTCTGAGAAGTTTTTCTTCAGCCTTTTTCTTTTTTGCAAGGAGTTTTTCGTCCTTTTTCTTCTGTTTCTCCTTAAGTTTTGCTTTCTTTTCAGCTTCTCTCAGGTTTTTCTCAGATTTCTGAGGAACTTTTTTCTCAATCACCTGATTTTTATAGTTACTGTTTTTCTTGGTTTTTTTCTTATTATTTTTCTTCGATTTTGCCAAAGAAATCACCTGCTTTCAATATTAGGAAAATGGACCGAGTTTTCTCGGTCCGTTAAATTTTAATTACGGGGGATTTCGTTAATTCCCCAGATTTGCGGATATCTGTTAATCTGTACCATGTCTGCTTCAACAGCAACCCTGATTTCAGCGTTTGCATCTGCAAAACCCTGCACTATTGTAGCACCGTCATTTGCTGTAGGATTGTTATTTTCATCCTTTTCAACGACGAGTCCTGTTATTAAATCAATGGACTTAGTTTCATCTTTTTCTATATTCAACTTATCTGCATAATAATAACAATAGTCCACATCACGGTTGTCAAACCACAAACTGCTGCTTGTAGCATAAGGAAGTTTTGCAGGGTGCTGAACGGATTCAGAACCATTTGAAAACTCGTGAACCATTCTTACTCTAAGATAACCTGCACCATCACCTGTGTAATTAACTCTTACACGGAAATTTCCGATATAGTTTACTATTTTATTATTATCAGCATCCGTCTCTTCAACGCTAAGTTTAATCAAACCTTCACTATCCGTAAAATCACCGGCAGGTATCTCTGATCCTTCAAAATCAAAATAACACTCAGGTGTTGCCTGAAAGTTAGATACTGACATTAAATCGTACTGATATTTCCTTACATAAAACCATGCAAGTGAAAATCCACCCACAATTAACACAGTAATGAGAAATACTGCTATCAGTCTGAATTTTTTATTTTCCATAAATTTTTTCTTCATGCTGACACCACACTCTCTCTTACTGATTAACTGTTGTTGTTTCTTTCCATGTAGGAGCTTCTTCTGCAAGTGCTGTTGTAACTGCTTCGTCATTTGTTGATAACTGTGAAGCCACAAATTCTATGCTGCATTTATAAGAAACCGATGTCACGCTTTCGGCATCCTGCCATGCTTCTTCACCGCTTAAGGTTACTCCGTCTACAACTACTTTATTTTCATCTAATGTTGAAATAATTGCATCATATTCAGCCCAGAAAACAATTTTCACATCTACGCTTTCACCGGGCGCAAGTTCAACGATATGATTACTCTCATCATTATGCTTATCAAGAGCAGAAACTGCTGATGAATAGTCAACTGACGTTGCTTCTCCGGGGAACAAATTTAGAATTCTTTCGATGTCAGATTTCAGCTCACCTTTTGGCAATGTTACTTTTTCAACAACAGGCTCATCACCTGAATTTTCTTCTGCTACTGTTTCCGGTTCTGAATCAGGTGTGAAAATCATATATTTAAGACCTTTTTCACCTGCATTGTCATAGAGATGAACACGGGGTATAACTTTTGCAGGAACACCGTTTTCGGCATTTTTTACTGTAAACTCTTTAACAATTGCAACTTCGTCAAAGAGCTTTTCATCGAAATCTGCAAACTTTGTTGCACCTTCAAATTCCAGATCATAATTCTCTTCAAAAATACCGTTTTCAACGGTATTATCAGTAACTTCAAAATCCAGAAGCGAAAATGTTATTCCGTTATTTTCAAAATCAAATTTCTGGTAAAAATAAGCACTTGTAGGTGTAAGAAGGCTGAAATAAGTTACTGTAAGTAACAGAACAGTCATGAGTGCCGTAAATTTAATTGTCTTCTTTTTTGATGTACTCACTTTTATCACCTCTCGCCTTATTTTTATAATATTTTCCTACAGCAAAACCAACTACCATAACAGCAAGTACAAACAATGCTATTACTGCAACATAGGTTGTGTTTGTAATCAACAAAGAAAGATAACCAACCAAAGGAATTGAGAACAAAACTTTTCCTAAAATCTGGCTGTCACTTGCACTTTCTGTGTCAATGGTACTTGTATTATCACCTGCTGTACGTATTTCTTTTTTATCGTAATCAATTGAAACAATTCTGTGGGTATACGTGCCTTCTCTTGCTTTGAAGCGGACAGTTACAATATCGCCCTTTTCAAGTTCTTCAAAAGGAGTGGCTTTTACAAAAACCACATCACCTCTGCGAAATTCAGGCGACATACTGTCTGAGGCAACTGAATAACCTTTTGCTCCGCTGACAGTCATTACTACCACGAGAACAAACAATGCACAGATAAGAATACACAAAGCGTTTCTTAAAATTCTGAATATTTTTTTCATTGTACTTTATCCTTCAGGATTTTCAGGTGTTACTTCTCCCGAAACAGGTGCAAAATCGGACCATTCCATAATTTCAGCCTGTTTGGCCTGAATAGTAAAGCTGAACTTTACTGATTTATTAATAAAATCAGGTGGAACGTCTTCGCTTATTTTGATTTTTCCTGCAAAGGGAATTTCGTTTGAAGCATATACGCGTGTTGTTGTTTCTTCTGTTGTAGTTTCTGAAGAATCTCCTTCATCTGAAACTGCTTCTGCTTCAGATGTTGTTGTTTCTATTATTGTTTCTGTTGTCGTCTCGCTTGTTTCTGAAATTTCCACACCGGGAATAACGCTGTTTCCGTTAGGACGATAATACATAAATCCATCATCCTCATCCTGTTCCCAGGCTTCATTTCCATCAAGTACAAATTCAATCCATTCATTTTTCCACTGAACATTAGTTTCTGATCCTTCATATTTACATTCAACTACAATACGGAGTTCTGTATCAATTGAAGAATTATTTGTAATAACAATTGCTTCTGCAAGTTCAAGCTCTTTTCCGGGGAGAATTTCAGGATTAGTTTCCTTTAATGAAATGTTACCGTCTGCAACATAATCCATGTTACCTGATTTTAATATCATCTTTTTGTTCTTACCGTCGCTGAACCAAGCTTCTGTTGCATTGAATCCAATAAGACTGAATACTGCCGCAAGGGAAAGTATGGCACAAAGTATTCTCTTTTTCATTGTTATCCCTTCTTTCTTTTTTTAGAGGCAGCACTCTCAACCTCATAAGCTATATACAAAACATAAATCAGTATTAATACAACTTTTCCCCATGTATACGACAAGGCGAGTGGCAGAAAACCGACTAAGGGTACTTTCTTCTCTACCCTGCCCACAACAGCATCAAAGGACGTATAACCCGGGTCTATAACGTTATTATGATCACCTTTTGTTCTGAATGATTTTTCCTCAGTATTGATTTTTACCACACGGTGTGAAAACCATTTTTTGCTTCCTTCTTTTGTAAAAGTAAGAACATCTCCTACCTCAACATCTTCAAATTTTACTTCCCTTGTAAAGACAAGGTCGCCTACGTTCATCGCGGGTATCATACTGTCGGATGAAACATAATAACCGTCGTAGGAAGTAAACACGGGAATCAAGCCTATTGTCAGTAAAACTACTGACAGAAGTATTATAAAGGTTGTAAAAATATTACTGATTACTTTCTTCGCTTTCATCCTCGTCACCGCTACGTGCAATTACAATAATATCCTTTACTTCTAATGCCATAATTACAAGCATCGGAAGAATTACTATAAGGAAAAATGCAGTTCTGTTTGTCTGCAAAAAGGTTGTCGCTTTACCAACGTAAGGAATTCTGAACCGGACCTTGCCGATAATATCGTTTTCTGAAATTTTTTCGATATCTGCAATTTCGTTGTTGTCGCCTTTTGTTTCAAACAGTCTCTGACCGTTTTCTTCAGTTATATCGTTAATACGATGAGTTACAATCTGATCCTGCATATCAGGGTCATTAGAATAGAATGTAATAACATCCTTAACCTTTAACTCATCTGTATTTGTTTTCTTGATTATTACAATGTCGCCGACATTGTAGTTCGGCTCCATACTGCCCGTAAGGACACTCATTATACTGTAGCCTGCAATGTTAACTACTTTTGATCCGTTTTCACTTTTGGGAGTTACAATAACCACCGCAAGAAGTGCTAAGCAAACTATAAAAATTATTGCTGATAAAAAAGATACTAATTTTTTAATAATTCTCATTGTGTTATCTCACTACTTGTCTCTTAACTTGCTGAACTGCTCATAACAGTATCTATGCTTCCAATTGTTACAGATTGATTTCTGTAATCTACACCTGTTGTTCCGTCTGTATTTTCTGTGCCGATTGTGGCTTCATCTGAAAATTTGAAAGAAAAGTACACAACATACTCTGTTGTTTCTGTACTTTCAACGTTTTTTGCATCAATTATATTTTTTTCAGTCCATGCTTGGAGCTGTATTTTTTTTGTATCTTCATGATCTTCAGGTGCATAAATTATGGAATCTTCTGATGTTGTAAGTCGGCTATGTACTGTTATCATATCGTTAAGCTTACTTTCTACAACATCAGTAAAGGTCAGCTTAATATCCTTTATTCCGGTAGTTGGTAAAAATACTGCTTTATAAAAATACTCCGCACCGGGAATCATGTTTTCAAGAACAATTGTATCGTTGACAGTTTCAGCTGTCTCATATTTTACTATACATTTTTTATTATTTTTATCTGAAGTAATTGCAATTTCTCCATCATCAGTCTTCCCGACATACAGAGTTGCCTTAGTTGATGCATTATTATTTACTGATGAGTCAATATCCTTAACTGAACTGTTTTTATTAATTGCAAACCAGCAAAGAGTTACTGCTACAAGAACAACGCCTGTAACAATAAGCATCACGAAGCTTTTAGTTGCATTTTTGTTGCCACCTTTTGCCATTTATCTTTACCTCTCTTTGCTGAATTTTTGTTTTCCTGCAGGGGAGAAATTTTACTTTCTCCCCTGCTTAAGTTTTGTTTACTCTTGTTACCAAAGAGTATTGATGATTGAGTTTACGCCCCAGGGTTTGTTGTCAGGAACAATTCTAAGAACGATATCAATATTGAATTCATCATAATCCTTTTCAGTTCCGCCTTCAAGGTCACTTTCCTTGAAGTCGAGATTTACAAATATCTCGGGATCTTCTGTTACCTTATTTTCTTTTTTAAGATCAAAGCTCTCGTTGAGTGTTATTTTCTCAACTGTGTACTTATATCCCTTAGGAAGCATTTCTGACAGATAGAATCCGTCTTCTTTTTCATCAATGATGAAGGAGTCGAGAACAAGTAATTTTCCTGAACCTACGTCAGAATTAACTTCTCTTGTGAAATCGTTAAGAACATTAGTGTCTTCACCGCCTGCAGAACTCTTAAGAAGAAGACCGAGAGTTTTGCCGCTGACATCTTTGGAGATTTCTGCATCCGCTATGAGCTTGTATCTTACATTTGCATTCTTAACAAGTCCGGGATAAATTGTTCTCTTAGCACCATTGTCTAACTTTAGGATTATGGGAGGATTTGTCTCGTTGAATTTGAGACAGTTCAGAACAACCTTTGTCGGAACATTATCATCATCATATTCACGGACAATACGGAAGAAATCAAATTTTCCGTCTTCGTCACACTCAATACGTTCTCCGTTTTCGTTCACTTCATAGAAATCAATCAAAGTGCCTGAAGCATAAGGTTCAAAACGCATTGAGGTGTACAATTTTGGATAACCGATACCTGAACCTAAGTAGAAGTTCATACTTACTGCTGCAAGAGCTGCAGTTGATCCGTATTCTTCGTGTGTGCTTGAACCGTTATAGCCGTAACCGATTGTATCAGCTATCGTTACAGGTACGGGATAGTAACCGCCCTCTTCCTGATCAACAGCTATAAATTTGTTCTTGTTTTCAAGCACATCTCCGAATGTAAGGTTTTCACATTCTCTTGTTGTTTTTGCTTCACCTACAGTGTCTTCTTCGATGCCCTTATTGATCTGTTTATCGAAGTATGTTTCAGTAATTTTACTTACATCAACATAACTGTCAACTATCGGCTTCATACTTTCTGCAAAACCACCGTAAAGAGCGTTTGTAAGAGTTGCATCCTCAAGCATTTCACCAACGATACCTGCAGAGTAATTATTCTCACCTTCAAGTGCAGGAACGTTTGCAGTTGAAAGGATTTCGCTGATTGTCGCTCTCTGTGCTGAGCCGATTACACCACCCACAGCACCTGTTTCAGCATTCACAGTACCTGTTGTAACAATACCGCTGATTACAGTTTCTGTCACAATTTCACCAGGTTCCAAACCTGTAACTCTACCTGCAAGGAGACCTGTTCCAAGTGCACCATCACCTGCAGTAACATCTGCTGCGATAACACAATTTGTAACCGTTGCATCATTGATAATGTTTGCAAGAGCACCTGTGTAAGGCTCATTACCGAAAATCGTGCCTGTAAGAGCAATGTTATTGACTACTGCACCGCCCTCAATTGTACCAAAGAGACCGCCGTGGCCTGCTTCATTTACAGTACCTGAAGTAAAGTTTTTAATTACATGCTGATGAGTATCTTCAGTACCTTCCGGAAGATCATTGAGATGTGCAGTAAATACATGTATCTGGAAATCTTCAACACCTGACATGTCAATATCGTAGCCGAGAACGAAGTAAAGTTTACTTTCTGTACCATAGTAATGAAGCGATGTAAGAGCTTCCTTACTTGTGATTACATACGGATTGTTTTCCGTACCCATACCGTTTGTGAAGTTGGGGTTAATCTGCGCTTTGTTAAGTGCAACACTCACACCAACATCAATAAGAAGTTTGGGGTTGATTTCCACACCACGGGAAAGTTTTATCACTTTATCGTAATTAACTGTAACCGTATCCTTGCCACCCTTTGAATTAGTCCAAAGGTTAAAGTTGCTGTTACTTACACCAACAATATCAGATGCCGGCTGGTAGTGAACTTCACTTACTTTACTGATATCAGAGTTAATATCTACACCATCATACAAATTTGCATCTGATGAGCTGGGAGCAAGGAAATCAGCATACTGACTCTGAGCAGTTTTGATTGTCATTGATGAAATCTTCGAATATGCTTTAAGCACATCATAGTTTCTGATAATCACCCTGTCTTCAAGGTAAATTGCATACTGAAGCTTGAGCTTTGCAACAGGAACTATTATTTCATCTTCTTCAACTACGCTATTTCCATTGACATCATTCCATACATTGTCAACCTCGTCTGCAAGGTAAGTATTTCCGTCGGAACATCTGTACTTTCTTATCTGATTACCTTCTGTATCAGTTTCTGTAACAAGTGTGTAGGTAAACCCGCTTTCAGTATCAACATAGATAAGGTTACCGCTTTCATCAACAACCTGATGATTTTCAGCCTTGAGAACTGCCCCAAGCTGAGGAAGAACAATCTTATCCGTATCACCTGCGATAAATCCTCTTTCTTCGTTTACATCTGCTGTTTCCGTATCATCGGGAATGTACTGCATTGTATCAGCAACATATTTCAGGTTCATAATGCTTGAAAGTGAAGCTGAATATTTGAAGCTGTCCTTTGATTCCTGACCTGCAAGTGATTTATCAACATAAACACTTGAAAGTTTCGGCATACCATTTACTTTACCAAAGAGGATTGAATCCTGTCCGGGGTTGAAGTAACCGAGAAGACCTGCTGCATAAGAATTTGTAATATGTTCTGCATCATTTACATTTTCAACTTCGCCGACAAGTGAACCAATTGTAAGCGGGTTGTTTGCAGGAGCATTTTCAAATGAAACTGCTGACCTTGTATATACGCTGTCAATTGTTCCGCCATCGTTTGTTGAAACAAAGCCTGAAACATGTTCTGCTTCTGCAGAAAGAACATTTACATCTGTCATTGAGAATGAATTCTTAATAGTACCCATGTTATTCACGGCAAATGCACCGATACCTGAAACTGCACCACCTTCGCAAGTATCAAGTGTACCTGCAGTAGCTGAATTGATGATTGTACCATTATTATCAACAACCATCACACCAACATTTTCCTTTGCACCCTTGATTGTTGCATCAACCACGCAACCATCGATTGTGCCATAGTTTGTAAGTGCAAGACCTGCTACTTCAGAAACGTCTGTTTCGCCGTCGCCAAATGTTCCTCTGACGTAAACATCCTGCAGAGTACCGCTGTTTGTACCTACAAGTGCTGAGCTATCGCCTGTGAATGTGAAATCATCAAAGATTATATTAGTAAGCATTGAATATTCATTCACATCACCAAAGAAGCAACCTGATGTTGTTACATCTGTAATTGCATAACCGTTACCCTTGATTACAAAGCCTTTGTATAAGATATCAACAGACTTTTGGTTTGTTACAAAACTCTCCTCACCATTTTCATCAGTTTCTATATCAGTTTCCGTAATGGTGAATGGATAACTTTCAGGTGCACTTGAAATGTGGTCAACAGTTATTTCATCAGTTGTTGCAACAATATTTGACATAAGCTGATAGTAAACAACCTCTGATTCATACTTGTCATCAGTTTTTGTGTAAACCGGGTTACCGCCATCATCAATGGTTGTTGCCCACTGATCATAGAAACCATTGAAATTCTCTCTTGCATTTTCAAGCTGATCAGCTGTCATATTAACATACTGAAGGTCTTCAGCTTTACCGATAAGATAAGGTTGTTCAAATGTACCCTTCATATCTGCACACAGACGGCTGTAAACACGTGTTGCATACTGTTCATATTTTTTAACCTGTGCCACAATGTCAACATATTCACGAACATTCTGCGTTCTTGTAGGAGCAGCCTGATAAGTATCTTTGTTAAGAGTTGCACCATCCCAATCAAGGTAAAAAACATGTTCTTCAAAGTTATCATCTGTATACTTGAACTCTGACGGAACTGTAAGAGCCTGTGTAATACCTGCACCTGTTTTTGCAGAAACGTCATCTTTTGCCACGTTTACACAAATAACAGAAAGTATTGAGTTTGTCATAATATAGTTATCTGATTCTTCTTTAAGAAGTGTTTTCAGATAAGGATATGCATTTGGTGTGAAGCCCCAAACATCGGAGAAGTTTGTGTTTGCAGGTTTCTTACCACTTGTCATTTCAAGTGTTGTAAGTGACCTTGCTTCCTGGGAGTTCACCTGACCACCGATTGATGTAAGGTCAGGGTCTGTATTGGTCCAGCTATCGTAGTAGCAGTATCTTACTGTTGAGTTTGTACCCATCTTAGTACCTACCGTACCACCTTTTCCGAAGTAACAATTACTCGGATTGTTTGTTGAATCAATTGATGTGTAAGCCGGAGCAACTGAACCTGAAGAGTAAACGTCTTCAACATTACCAAGTGCCACGCCTGCAACACCGCCAATACCTACACCGTATACCGAACCGCTGTTTCTTGCAATAATATCACCGAATGTTGCGTTTACTGCAGCTGAAGAATATGCATGAGCAATACCTTCACGGTTGATACCGCTGAAACCACCGATACCAACAATTGCAGTCGATGAATACGGTCTGATTGCCGAAGTATTGTTTGCAGTACCGAAAGCAACATTACCGCCACTGAAGCATTCTGTGATTACATCACCTGTTATTTCTGCCTGTGAAACAGGGTCTTTCATTGCTTTTACAACACCGACAAAACCGCCGATACCAAGGTCGCCGTTAACAAATGCATTGTTACCGGAAGTGAATTTCTTAACCTCAACATTACCTGATGCGAATGACTGGTTTACAGTACCGTTTGACATAATACCGATAAGACCGCCAACACCAAACACTCTCTCTTCATTTTCAGTATTGTAAATATTGTCGCAAATAACGTTACCTGTTGCATAACAAGATTCAACTGTTGCGGCTGAATCACCGATAAGGCCACCGACAGCGTCTTTAGAACCTGTAACAAATACTGATGAACTACAGCTTCTGATTGTAGTACCGGCATCATTACCTTCTGTAGTTTTATGGTAAGGATAGTCAACTTTACCAATAAGACCACCAATATAAGAGCCATCACCTTCTACAGTACCATGATAAGCTTCTACGATCGGCTGATTATTCTCATCAAATACAAGATCACCTTTTTCATCAACCTTGTATTCCACTCGACCGATTGCATGACAGTTTTCAATAATAATATATCCGCTACCCATTACGTGACCAACAAGTGTACCTACATAGTTACCGCCTGTTGTAACATTGCCTGAGCTTGTTCCTGTTGCAACAACAGTTGCATCTTCAAGAGTAAGGTTCTTGATGAACGGATCATATGGACTGTTCTGGTTTTTGGAAAGTTTTGCAAACATGCCAACATAGTCTTTACCGGTCTGTTCAATCTTAAGGTTTTTGATTGTATGACCGCTACCGTCAAACTGACCTGTGTAGCCTGCATCATTATCAAGACCGATTGGTGTAAACAATGTTTCATTGTCGCCACAATCTATGTCAGTAATGAGTTTGTAGTTATAAGTGGGATTATAATAAGTTGAGAACTTTGCACCCTGTTCAAGTTCGTACTTTGCCTTACCGAGAGCATAGAGTTGACGCTGTGTTGCAATACAGTAAGTTGAACCATAACTCAGGGGAACTTTAATATCTCTGTACACTACAACACCGTTAATTTCAGCCATTGCAGAAATTACAGGAACCTGTGCGTTATAATACGCCTCTTTATTTGAGAATACACCGCCTGATGCAGCACCTGCGTTGACAAAAGTATTCTTCTCAGGTTTAGCTTCAAAGTTTCCTCTTGTTGCAATACCCTTTGTTGTGTCAAATACGTTTCTGTAAACTGTTGTGTATTCAACTTCATTAACAACCTTATCATTACCAAAGAGAAGGTCAACATCCTTGTTTCCTCTCTCATAGATAATATTACCCTCATCATCGCGAACATAGTTGCCTTCAGCATCGCGAACAGGTTTACTCTCACCATAAAGGCTTGTATCAAAGTTTTTAAGTTCATCTATTTCGTATTTAACAATATCTGCTGTTACGTCAAATTTAGATGATGTATAACTTACTTCTTTTCCGTCCACCTTTGTGAGAAGTGTTACGGGATATACAAGACCCTTACCGTAAGCAGTCTTTGTAATATCTTTTTCCTCTTCGTCCTCACTTATCTGAACAGGAGCTGAAAGGAACTTCGCATAAGCATCAGAATATGGGTCAGTAACCTCTTCCATATTTTCAATGTAGGTCTGAAGATCTTCAATCTTGTTGCCGTTGTCGTCAACAGGCACAAGAGTGTCACCATCTTTTGCGTATTTCACAACTTTAATGCCTGAAACTACGGGAACGGGATAGTGATTATCTATCTTCTGCCAGAGATTGTTGCCGTTTTCATCCTTAACATCAGCCATTACATTTGTTGTGATAAGTTCTGATGTAGGTTTACCTTTGATTGTTTCCGTATCAGGATAATGTTCTGTATCTGCTTTAAGAAGTGAATTATCGTAGTAAAGTTTTGACGTTGTGATTGTACCTGTACCACGGGTTGTTGAAGAAGCAACAGCAGTAGGAATCATTGTAAAGCGATCCTGTTCCATTGCAACGTTCTGACCTGCATCAATACAGTTAGAAATTGTCATAATAAACTTCAGATAGTTGTTGCTGCCTACGATACCTGTACCGCTTGAAGTTGTACCTGTGAAAAGACAATTTTCCAGGACGAGATCTGTTGAGTTTTCAAGATAGCTCACAATACCTGCCGCATTTGAACGGTCAACATCCGCACTCAAAGCAGAAGCAAATATACTGCCTGATGCAAAACAGCCTGAAATTGTTGATTCGAAGTTTACTGCATCGGATACATAACCTACGATACCGCCTGCATAGGGATTAACTTCGCTGTTGAATGCATTTACATCGGACTGAGTGAAACAATTAATGATTTTTGAACTTGTAAAGTGACCGACAATACCGCCTACGTAATTTTTACCTGTTACAGTACCGACTGTTACTGAACAGTTTTCAATAACCGCATTCGAAATCATACCTGCGATACCGCCGACGTTTTCATTACCTACAATACCGTTTACCTTTTCATTGGGAGCCATAAGCTCAACATGGAGATTTTTGATTGTAGGAGTTGATGTACCATTCTGTGCTACAACACCGAATACGCCGATGTTGTTTTCACCTGCACGCTCAGATTTAACGCCTGAAATCTTATAACCCTGTCCGTCATATACGCCATCGAAAGGTGCTGTCTCTGTACCGATAGGAGCATAGAATTTACCACCGTTGTTGTGGATAAACTGGTCTGTTTTTGTACCGGTTTTGGCATAAGAATTTGTAAGGTCAATATCATTAATCTGTCTGAAGTGGTATTTATTTCCTGTAAGGTAAGCTACAACACGAAGCTGTGTGGGTGTGCTGATAAGGAATGGAGATACTTCATTACCCTCACCTTCAATTTCAACAGAAATAATCTGTGCAGTTGTTTTGAGACCGCAAGTATATTCTGCAACGAGCATTTCAGCACCATAATCTGTAGGTTTGACTGTAAGCTCAAATTCACCGATATTTTCTGTCTGTGAAACATTACCTACAAGTTCAATACAGCTTATAGGGTTACCCTCTGCATCTTTTGCAGTTTCCATAAGACTGAAACCGCCTGCTGCAACTGCGTTTCTTCTGTTTGCTTCACTACCGTAAGGAAGTTCTGCATAGTCTTCACTGAGTCGTGCATAAAGTGTTGTTTCAGAGCCGATAGATTTTGTAATAGCAACACTATTCCAACCTGACTTGAATTCATCAGCAATTGCAAGATTTTCCTGAACGTTGATATTTGTAAATCCTTTTTCAACCTGTGCAAGAATTGAATCAAGATTGCCTTTAGCTCCTGATTCTGTTGCGAAGAATGCAATATCGTTGGGATATGTTGAATAGTAGTTATTACTGAACATCGTGGGGAAGTTTGCTTCAACAAACATTCCTTCAGCATATCCTGCAATGAACTTACCTATTCTGTGAACCGATTTGAGTGTAACGTTGTTTGATGCACCGTCAATACATTCAAGTTCGGCACTGATTACACCGTTTTTGAAGAGTTCGTGTGTGATTTCATTTGAAGCAAATGCTTCGGTAAATCCGGCAATTGCACCACCGACAAATGTCTTCATTGCTTTACCTGTAATCTTACCGCCTGCAACACATCCGTCAAATGAAAGAATTTCGGGAGCATTGTTCATGTAAGCCACAAGTGAAGCTGCGTGAACTGTACCATCATTGCCTGCTTCCTGTGAGTTTACTGTAGCATAAGATTCAGTATCAATAAATTTAAGAGTTACAACATCTACATCCACGTTAGCCACTGCACCGGCACCGTACGAAACACCACCGACTGAAGCCACAGACGAAGTTCTTGTTGTATTATTTACATAACAGTTGTTAAGTTCAACATTTGTTTTTGCTCTTGCAAAGCCCAGGAGACCTGCACCTGATGTTGCTCTTGTGCCGTCATAAGATTTTGCAGTAACTTCTGCACCTGAAACTCTGATATCCTTGAGAATGAGATTTCTCGTAGTAGGAGTTGCATCAGCAATATTTGTTTTATAAACTGCACCAACTGCACCACCTGCTACAAGAGCACGGACTGTAACATCTTCAACAGCATTCACATAAACGGGGTTACCGTCTGCATCTGTTGTCACTTCAGGACCTGTGATTGTACCGTTAGCCTGAGCGACAATACCGCCTGCAATATCCTCTGTTGTACCGCCTTCGAAATTACCTTCTTCATCAACAGTACCAGAATTTACTGTTGTGTTTTTAACTACAGGTGATTTTATAACTGCTGTATCTTCAACAACTGTACCTATAGCACCACCTGCTGAGCCTTTATCAGTTGAAACAATTGTGCCTTCTACAGTAACGCCATCAACTTTCGAAGCTCCTGTTACCGTACCGATTGCACCACCAACATTGCCCAGCTTTGAAGTTGCAGAAGAAGAATTCTTCTCACCGCTGATAACCTTGATGTTTGATACAGTTGCACCGTTTGCAAGCTCACCGATTGCTACACCTGTACCTGCAGATGTTTCACCTGAGTTTACTGAACAATCAACGAATGTAAGGTTTTTGATATTGGGGATTGAGTTACCCTCTGCATCTTCCTTCACACCTGAAACCTTAGTAAAGATACCAACAGGAGATTCAGAGTTTTCGATTGTAACATCAAAACCTGTGATTGTGTGACCCTGACCGTCATAAGTACCTGTGAAGTTCGGAATAAGCTGTGAAAGCATTGTAGCGGGATATTTAGACTTATCTGACAGGTCAATATCTGCTGTCTGAATAAACGAATACGAGGGAAGAACTTTAACAATGTGGTAGAAGATATCTGCATTTGCAACCTTAATGGGGTTTTCAGACGTACCTTCACCTTCAAAGTTAACACCGCAAATTACGGGAATACCAATCTGAAGTCCGTTTGTGTAAGTAAACACAAGGTCCGCAGTATTGAAATTTTCAACTTCAATCTTAAACTGACGCTGTCCTAAAATTTGAGAACCTGCAACATAGTTGGGGTTGTTTACTACATTGAAAACTTCTGAATTTGACGACTGAATACCGGTTATTTTACCATCACTATCTGTCGTAAGATTAAACTCTTTTCCCGAAAGAGTAAACCCGAACGGTGATTCTGCATCATCAAGTCCATGTAAAGTTCTGAATTCTTCAGAGAAATTATACTCTCTGTAATCAAAATACTGATAAGATGCTTTCGGATTATCTGCTACGAAACCATCTGTAACAACACTTACAGGAAGTTGTGTTACAGTCTGATCTGAGGGAGAAACAAAGTTGTACATTACTTTGTTTACGTCATAGATTGTATCAAAGAATACTCCGTGAACGGGTTCCTGATAATCTTTGACTGCTGCAAGACCATAAAGGTTATATGTACCCGCAGTATAAGAAGAATAGAAAATCTTATCAAAAGGTCTTGTTGCGTATTCAATTACTCCATTTAAATCTGATTCAGGGAAAGGCGCCTGAGCATTAAGAATCTGCTCATTTGGATTATTCGGGTTATGCTGATTACCTTCAATTGAGCCAAGAATAACACCGAAACGCTCTGTTGCCCCTTCAAGAGGAGTAATTTTTGCCGATACAATACAGTCATAGATGATAGAAGAAGATTCTGCAAGTTCATTGAGTCTCTGATATACTGCAAATTCACCTACTACGCCACCTACGTTGAATGTACCTGAAACTTCACCGCCTGCAGTCACGTTCTTAATCTGAATCTGAGGCTCAGATGTCTCTTCATTCATAACAAGTGCATCAGAAGTGATAACACCGATTACTGAACCGACACCTGTTTTTCGTTTTACTGTGTCGCTGAGTGTAAGTGTACTTGTTGTGGGAGCTTTGAGCTGTTCAACTTTTGCAAGAGTAGAACAATCAGAGATAATAAGACAAGTTTCTGTCTGAAGCTGACCTTTACCTCTGTTAGATGCGCTACCTACAATACCGCCTGCGCAATGACCTGATATAACTGTTGTGTTTGCATCAACAGTACAGTCAGTAATATAGTAATGATAGCTTTCTTTTGTCTGACCGAGAATACCACCTGCAATACCGTTGGGACTTGCGTTAACATCATTTCTTACTGTATCAGTAACCTGAACAATGGTATTTGTCATATCCATTTTTTCTATTGTAAGATCGCAACCGCCTGCTGCAAGGTTAATGATGTTGCCTGAACCGACGGCACCGCCTGCAACAGTACCTGTAACAGTTACATTGTTGACTATTACACGTTTTTCTTCAATTACAATAACAGTAACCTTTTCCTCGGTCAAAGGCTCACCTGTCATCGGATGATATAATTGTTCACCTGTATCAGGGTCAAGTTTAGGAACTATTTCAATGATTGTTTCTTCTGTTTTATCGGCAGTAATAACGCCTGAATACTGACCCGCAATACCGCCTGCAACAGACACACCTGATGTTGCTTCATTAGTAATATTTACATTTTCTACATAGGGGTTCGTAATTGAACAACCGGTTGTATCTGCAGAAGTACCAACGATACCTCCGACCTGATACTGACCTTTTATTTCAATGCGGTTTTCGTTGTCTGAACCAACAACAGAAACGTCTTTAAGAACAACATTATTACCTGCCTGACCGACAATACCACCGACTGCACCGGCTTTGCCACCGAATGAACCACCGATTCCTATGCTTGATGCACCTGTAACCTTAACATTCTGGATTGTTGTGTTATTTGCAACACCAACCAAAGCACCTGATTTAATTCCAAGGAAACCGTTTCCTGTACCGGAAACTGTCATAATTTTAGCATTTTCAAGTTCAAGGTTATAAATTTCGGCACCGTCTGTGTAACCGAAAAGACCGAGAGCATCAGAGTATTCTACTGTTTTATTTCCCTGTTCATCTGTTTTTGTATATGCGTTATCATACGCATAATCAGAATTGAATTTCGGGTCATTGATATACAGATTGCTGATTTTATACTGTAAATTTCTGTCTGTAAGAATTTTACCTCTGAAAGGATTATCTACTGTACCGATAGGAGCAAAAGATTTATTTTCAGTTTCCAGTTCTGCTTTCATATCGATATCATTCATTACCATGTAACATGCTTCATAGTAAAATTCCGGATTATCCTTGAAATCATCTTTTTCAGAAGGATTATCATGATGCTGTTTGATTGCAAGAAGATCCTCTGCTTCGTAAATTTTGAACGGATCTTCCTGAGTACCGGAACCGTCAAATGCGTGTTCACCATTTACAATAACAGTAAAGCCCACATCAAATGAAACCGGCTCACCGTTGATAATACCTGAATATGTTGTTTTAACAGTAGCATTACATTTCTTGTCAAATGTCTGGATGCTGACGTCAGTAAGTTTATTATAAGTTGCGTTAGCTGTACCTGTAGCAGTTGAACAACCAACAAGAATCTTTGAATTACTTGCAGTTGTTGTGAATACAGGATTCGCACTATCGCCTTCTGCCGGAGCGGAGAAAAGATTACCGTCAGTACCTTTAAGAACAGGAAGGTTACCTACTGAGAAACGGGGCTGTGTATTCATGGCAATTGCTTTTGATGCCGTAGGAAGTGTATACGTAATAGAGTTATATTTATGGGAAAGTTTAGTTCCTATCCAATCAAAATCACCATTTCCAATGTAAAAATTAGTTTTAAGCTCAATAACATTGGATTTGCCTAAATCACCATCTTCATAACCTACTATTGCTTCAAGAACATACGGAAGCTGTGTTCTTAACGCAGCTGATGATGCTGTAATGGTAGTTGCTACGTCAACAGTAATACCGCCTTTTGTCTGGTCTGCACCTTTGTTCATATCAAAGGCACCTGAAGTTTCCGTGATACTTCCGAAAAGTGATTCACGTGTGTTGAGTGATGAGAAAACCACATTCTCTGCCAATGCAGATGAACCGTTTCTTGCACCGAAACCTACCCAGCCTATTGCAAGACCTTTCACAACGGCTAGATTTGAACTTTCAAAATCACAAGTTACATAACAGTCTTTGATAAGTTTATTATCACCTGTATGAGCATTAGCATTGTTCATACCAATGATACCGCCGAGGTTTGAGTTACCTTTCAGAGTACCCTGTGAAAGACATCCTGTTACAAGAATACCTGACGTATTAAGACCTGACTGAAGTCTGCCGATTATTCCGCCGGCTGCATCAGTCAGCGAACCCTTTCTGCCTGTTGTTTCAATTGTACCGAGATTGGTACAACCTGAAACTGTGAGTTTTTTGTTTGAAAACTGCTGAACGCTACCGACAATACCACCGGAAACAAGTGCTTTGACAGTTGTATCTGCTGAAATTTTACAGTTTTCAATAACCTTGTCACCATAACATTCGCTGGTTGCATAGGCACTTACCTGCGCCAGGATGCCACCTGCAATATCAGGAGCTGTAATAGCAGAATTTGTCACTGTGCAACCCGAAATTGTTGATGTTGTACCTGTTTCATTAATAAGTCTGCCTACAACACCTGATGCACACTCGCCTGTTACCTTGGTGTCTGTTACTGTACAGTTTGCCAGCGACGAACCGCCAAAAAGACCTGCTACAGCACCGAGAGATGCATAATTGATACCGTTTGAACCTGTTGAAGTAAGATTAGAACCTGTAACAACACAATCAGTTATTGTGTTGTTATTGTTGGGAGCGTAACCTACTACACCACCGATACCATATGTTTTTGCTGAAATAGTACAATCAATTACTTTACAGCCTGTAATTTCAGCATAACAGGCTTCGTCTTTATTCATAGATGTACCACCGATAATACCACCGATGTATGAATGTTGACTTGTTTTTGTTGACGTAATTGTTGTCTTTTCAACTGTACAGTTTTTGACTTCTGTTTTCTGCGCCCCTGCATCTTCGTTGATACCACCGATGATGGCACCCACGTGGTTCTGACCGCTGATAACGGAATTTGTTATTTTACAATCTTCAACAACTGCATAGTCATAAACTGTACCAATGAGAGCTGCTGAATACGAATTACCTGAAATATTGGCGTTGTCAAGATGGAGACCTCTGATTTTTGCACCCTGTACATAGCCGAAGAGCGAACGATCCAAATTGTTATGGTCAAATGTCAGGTTAGAAATTGTATAATACTCTCCATCTTCACCCTTACCTGCTATAAACTCACCTTTGAAGTAAACCGATGCATTACCGATAGACTCGATAATATATCCTGACATATCAATATCAGCATCAAGCTTGATTTTTGAGTTGGGACTCATATACATGTGTTCTGTTGAGCCTGAAACAAGCTTTGTCTGATTGGTTGAAAGATAATAAAGATCAACGGGAGTTTTGATAAGATAGTAGCCGTTGTCATCTATTTCAAGGTCTGATGAATTGAATACTGTCAACTTTGCAACAAGACCCGTTGAATTGTGCTTTGCTGTAATAGATGCACTTGCATTCTTACCGCCTGAGAAAGTGGTTGAAAGACCGATTCTTCCGAACCAATTGAAATTGGTTGCTTTAAGAATATCTGTGTTAGATGAAACTGCTGTAAAGTGATTATTCAAAGCAGTTGCCGCATCTGAATAAGATGTTATATCAAATCTGTCAATGTTGTTGATTGATTCAAGATAGAGAATGTCACTTGCCGCGGAAACCTTGACAGTAATATCGCCCCATACCTGAGTTGAAGCGTTCTGCATCTGGAACGACCATGCTTTACAGTTACCCGTGTATGAACCGGATCTGATACCGGTTGTTATACCATCTTTAAAATTGCTGTTTGTATAAGTATAAGATGGCGAATAATAACAGTTGTAGATATGAGTTTCACTACTGTCTGACATAACATTACCTACAAAGAGGTTGCAGTTTGAATTATTGAATGAACCGACGTTTTTAACAAGGCCACCAGCTGAATAACAGTTCTGGATATAGCCACCTTTAAGTGATTTGATCTTACCCACAAATACTGCTAAATTCTGCATATTTGACTTTCCGGGGAAAACAGCAATATCAGCACCACAGTTATCAATAATTGCTTTTTCAGCATCAATTACACCAATAAATCCGGAAATACCGTCAAATGACGCAGTAAGCATGTTACTTGCAATGCCGTTAGAAGTAGAATAGTCGCTGTCTACATAACAGCCATACATGTATGTGTTGCCGTAAACTGCTTTTGCAAAAAGACCTGTATCACCTTCTGTAGGTACAATATGAGCTGAGCTATGAAATGTAATTTTTGTGTTTTTTACAGTTGCATTACAGATATTGCCGAAGATGGTGGAAATACTTCTCTTATTGCTGTTATCAGAATTACCCTGAATTTTAACTACAACATTTTTGATTACACCGTTTGAAAGATTTGTTGCTACATCAGCTTCATCAGAAGAATCGGACTTGTGATTAGTTGCGTTGTTGTTTGTAAGAGAATCATCACGTGAACCGTAGATACCCTTGAACAAGTCTTTATCAACCTGATATAAAATTTCTTTACTATTACCGTTCAATGTACCCCAGAAAGTCGCAGCAGGTGCAGTATAGTGCTGTGCCTGAACAGATAACTCTGAGTTAACTACAAAATGTGCTGCAGGAGCATAGTAAAGGAAATTTATCTCATCTGTAGAAAGTACAATAGGTCTATCCTTTGTGCCGACAAAAGCATTACCGCTCGTTTTGTCTGATGCACTCATAAGATAATATGATGCGTTAAGGATACCAAACTCCATAGGTTCATTTTTAAGAGTTGTACCGTCTTTATTTGCACCGATTGATGAGGGAATTGTAATATCAACACCATAGTAAACAACAGTTTTATCTGCTTTACCTCCTACTGAAAGCTGATATTCGATTGAGTCTGTACCAAGACCACTGAGCATATAGTAAGAAGGATTCTGCGTACCTGAAAATTTACTGTCATTTTTTGCAAAAGTAGCATCGCCCCAACCTGAGAAACTGAAGTCGTTTACAGATGCTTTGACTGTGTTATAATCAACACCCAACAAAGTATCGTAATAAGCTACTGCATAGGGGTTAGAGAATGAAAGGTCACCTTCATTAACACCTGCACCGCCGTAAGATACAGGAGAAGGCCTTGATGAAATGATTGCTGAATAAAATACATTTCTTACTTTATTGTTTCTGTACGCTGTATCGCCATTGAAACCAACAATTGCACCGAGTGCTGCTTTTGAATCAATGATTTTTACAAGGGCATAACAGTTTTCTACACCGAAATTATTGCCTGTATCTCCATAACCTACAATACCGCCGATGTAACGTGTGATTTCATTTCCGTCACCTGCACCTGCAGTTGAACCTGTTGCAATACAGTTTCTGATACCGTAATTTGATTTACCTGCAATACCGCCATAAATTGCACCGTCTGTTTCACTTGTAAAATAAACACCGATATCTGTTGCATTACAAAGCTGAACATCACCTGTGTTATCGCCGACGATACCACCTGCTGCGGTTGTACCTGTTACGAAAAGGTCATATTGATTAAGGGTTGCTTTTTCACTTGATTTATAGCTACCTGTTACGCTTGAACGCTGAATACGACCGGTGTTGTGACCTGCAAGGAAACCGATTTGGTCTGCACCACGAACGCTACTGCTACGTCCGTCCATCTGGATTTCGCAATAGTACATACCTGTAGCTGAACTTGTTCTTGGAGTTGCATTTGTACCAACAAGACCACCAACGTAGCCACTCTTTGCTGTATCACCCTGAACTGTAAGCATAACAGCACGGACTTTGTTGATTTTACCTCTGTTCTGTGCAACCATGGCACCGGCATAAGGTCTTGATGTCTTTATTGTTATATTTTCCGCAGTATTAAGTTTGACAGAATTGTTGTCAAAATTTGTTTCACTGTCGATAACACCGATGTTATCAACAACAATAGCTGTACCTGAATATGTACGGAGCGATGTGTTGTCGGGGAAGAAGGATTCAGCCTTCGTTGTTGAAAGTGTTGTGTCAATAATGATTTCTGTAAAGCTGCAATCCTTTACATTACCTTCGTTCTTAAGTATAATGCCTGCTGCCTGTGCATCAGAATAACCATTAGTAATCTGTGTCTTTTTAACCCAAAGATTTGTAATAGTTGATGCAGAGTTGACATAACCAAAAACGCTCAGTGAAGCAAAACTACTGATATCCATTGTAAGGTTAATAATCGCTTTGCCATTACCATCAAGATTGAAGAATACATTTGAATTTGACGAAACTTCGGGGTTAACGGAAACAAGGGAACCGCCAACACCACCGGATGTTGCCTGGGCATCAAGAAGCGCCTGATTAATGTCCGTTCCTGAGAAATCAATGTCAGCAGTAAGTCTGAAATATTTATTTGCGTTACCTGTATCGTTGATTGCCTCATTCATTTTGAGAAAAAAGTCAACGGAGCTTACTGCATAAGGGTTAGACTGTGTACCCATATTTGCAGTTGTGCCGTCAACACCTACCCATTCACCTGCTTTATTATCGGATGGTGTTTCAACGATGGTTTCCTCTTCACCGATAAACGGAGGCAACGTTGTTGATTCATTTTTTACTGTCGTTGCAGGCTTTTCTGCAAGAACTGTAGTTGATTCTGTCTCTTTTTCCGTTGTTGTTTCAGCTTCAGTTGTCCCGGAGGTTGCAGACTCTGATGTTGAAGGAACGGTAGTTTCAGGAGCATTTGTTACAGTTTCATCTGAGCCGACAAGTGCGGAGGTATATTCACTTGTAGTATACTCTTCAGAAGCTGCGAGTGCAGTATATACACCGGTTGAGGATAAGAGAATCCCCCCGGAAAGAATCAAGGCTATTAACCTTTTTGTTAACCTTTTGTCCATTCTAAAATACCTCCGTGATTTCAAAAGTTTCATCCTTGATTCATTTTGTGAACATATACGCACAATATGTAAACTCATGTTTGAAACTTAGTTTTTTGTTGCAATCCCTTGAAAAATCAAGGTTTTTGCAGTTGTGTAAAGTAAATCGCTTTACATATTTTATAGTTTTGTAAAGTATGTTCGCTTTACAAAATCTCATTCAGCATCGGCTTCTGTTTTCTTATTACTTTTTGCTTTTTCACGAGCCTGCTGAGCTTTTAATTTAGCTTTTTCCTTTTCTTTAGCAACTCTTGCCTTTTCTTTGGCTATTGCATCAGCTTTTGCTTTGGCAAGTCTTTCTTTTTCTTTCTGTCTTGCCTTCTGCTCTGCTTCTTTAGCCTTTTGTTTTGCTTTTTCTGCAGCTATCTTTGCTTTTTCTTTTTCTTTAGCTGCTCTTTCCTTTTCAGCCTGAATTGCTTTTTCTTTGGCTTTTGCTAATTTCTCTTTTTCTTTCTGTTTTGCAAGTTTTTCCTTTTCAAGCTGAGCCTGTTTTGCTTTTTCTGTTTTTTCCTTGGCTTTTGCTTTTTCAGCAGCTATTTTTTCTTTTTCAAGCTGTATTGCTTTCTCTTTAGCTGCTTTTTCTCTTGCCTTTTCTTTTTCCTTGCGCTCTTTTTCAAGAGCAACTGCTTTTTCTTTGGCTAATCTTTCTTTTTCTTTCTGTTTTGCTTTGGCTGCAGCAGCTTTTTCTTTTGCTTCCTGTTCAGCCTTTTCACGAGCCAGTCTTGCTTTCTCTTTTGCCTTTGCAGCTTTTTCTTTTGCTTCCTGCTCGGCTTTTTCTTTAGCTAATCTTGCTTTTTCTTTCGCTTTTGCTGCTTTTTCACGAGCTTCTTGTTTTTCTTTTTCAAGGGCTATTAATTCTTTTTCTCTTGCAAGACGTGCCTTTTCTTTTTCTTTTGCCTTGCGTTCTTTCTCAAGAGCGACCGCTTTTTCTTTAGCTATGCGCTTTTTCTCAAGTTCCTTTGCTTTACGCTCTTTTTCAAGCTGAAGAGCTTTTTCTTTTGCAATACGTGCTTTTTCTCTCTCTTTAGCCTTACGCAGCCTTTCCTGTTCCAGGGCTTTCTCCTTTGCAATGCGTTCTCTTTCTTTCTGCTTTGCAATACGTTCTTTCTCTTTCTGAGCAGCAATTGCCTGCTCCTCTCTGAGCTTTGCAAGACGTTTCTTTTCTTTTTCTCGCTCTCTTCTTGCTCTTTCCAAAGCAATTTCTTTTTCTTTCTTTGCTTTGAGTCTTGCTCTTTCTCGTTCTTTGCGCTGTCTTTCCAGTTCTTTTTCGCGAGCGATTCTTGCTTTTTCTCTTTCGATTCTGCGACGTTCACTTTCTTTCTTTCTTTCGATTTCTGCTTTGATTTTTTCCTCAATAAGACGTTTACGCTCTTTTTCATGTGCCAATGCACGATCAATTGCTTCTCTGATTTTCTGCTCACCGGCAGTCTTTTTCTTCTGAGCCAATTTCATTTCATCAATGAAAATCTTTCTTATTTCCACTTCATCCAAATCGTAGTTAAGAACAAGCTCTTCTGCAAGACGTTTGATGAACTTGGGCTTAATTTTACGGTTTCTGAGTTTACCTCTGAAACTGCTTTCGGGATCAGTATTTTTCTTAAGAAGCATATAGTTGTAAGCCAACACACCGTAAAGTTCGTCACGATAGCTATCGCTTACCATATCATCTGATTCTTTAACATTGATTTCGTAACCAACATCATCATAGGAGTGAATGAAGTTCCAAAGATTAAGACATTGGTTAAAGTTTGGGTCCTTCAGAATAACGTTAGTTCTCATAATAGGAGGACGTACAGGAACACACTTACGCATTTCCGCCATGAAATTAGAATGAAGGAAGTCTTCAACGTAAGTTTTGATCCTGCGAATTCTGTCCATAACGGATCTTTCTTTTTTACCGTCTGCATCCTCATTACTGTTATATTTTGCTGCAACTTCCATTTTGAAAGTTATAAGTTCATTACCCTTTTTAACTGAGCTTTCCATTTTAAGTGAATTAAGACTTTCGTCGTCAGACATTTTTGAAAGAGCATCATATCTGACATTGACGAAATACTCAAGCTGCTTGATAAGAGTGAATAAAAAACGGTTTTCGTAAATTTCATAGCTTTCTTCACGGAAAACGTTCAAAATTTTACTTGGCATAACACTGCCGTCATCTTCAACCTTGGAAATCATGTTAGTATGCTGAGCAAGATGTCTGATTGATTCGGTAGTGATTTTCTTTGCACGTTCAATAATAACAACTTCTTCTTCCTGAACGATAAACTTACGGGGATTTCTGAGGATGTTCTCAATAGGCATAATACAACGTTCTATGGCCTCAACCCAACGGATATCAATTTTCTTTTCAAAGAATCTATTAAATTGAGAGAAATTGTTGTGTCCTGAGGAAATTGCCTCGTACATGAAGTCATAGTACGGGTTACCCATCGACATTTCAGCCATTTTGCCTTTATAGACATTATATAAATCGAGATATGATTCGCTCATCTGAGAACGTCCCCTTTTGTGTGAAGATTAGTTGTGCTATTAAACTTAAAAAATTACATAAGTTTCTGAAGTCTTTCAAGGTATTCCTTAGAATCCTTCATATTATTTTTACCGAAGTTTTTGTTAAGGTAAGTAATAAGACCACCGATTTCATTACGGATGTAAGAAATATTAAGACTTTCAAATTTACGGAGAATTTTGTGAGCAAGGATGAAGTCGATACCGTCGATTTCCTTACCGCCACAACCAACGTAAACAGGAACAAAGTCTTTAAGCTGTTTCAAAATACGGTTACCGAAAGCTATACGGAAATGTTCGATAACATAGTCGTCAAGTTCAGCAAACTTCTTGAGAGCTTCTTCTGAAACAGGATATTTTGCCTTAGCTTCATCAAAGAGTTCTTCGAGATGCTTGTAGCTGAGATAAATAGGATCTGTAAGAGGTGCTTCAAAATATTTACCCTTAGTATTGATATCAATGGGAATAGCACGGTCGTAAACCTTATCAGTAACGGCGAAAGTAGAGTCGTCGTTGTTGATTGTGCCGACATACCACATGTTTGGAGGAAGTTTGAACTTACCGTCAAAGAAGAGCTCGGGGTCAGTGGGCCATACTGTGGGAACAAGTGAAACAACCCACTCATCGCGTGAGGGCATTTCAAGGATTGAAAGAAGCTCAGCGAAGTAGTATTCAACACGAGCGATGTTCATTTCGTCCAGGATAATAACAGATACGTCATCCATAAAACGAGCTTCATACATTTTTTTAAGAACTTCAGTTTCATTGAAACGCTTTGTGAATTCATTGAAGTAACCGAAAAGCTCAGTACGGTCACGCCATGAAGGCTGAACTGATGCGATAGTTACATCGTTCTGAATGAATTTACCGAAAGCATAGGGAAGTGAAGTTTTACCTGTACCGGAAATACCCTGAAGGATGATAAGTCTTGCTGCAGCAAAGCCTGAAATAAAAAGACGAAGTGTATCAACATTATAGAAAAGACCGAGTCTGCTGCAGGCAAAATCACGGAAACGTTCGCAGAATTCAGAAAGAGTGATATCGTTATCGAAATCATGCTGAACATAATCTTTCATAGCAAGGTCCACCTGAGTGAGCTTGTAGAAACGGCTGTAGTCTTCAGCAGTTTTGTCGACTTCTTCTTCCTCTTTCTTTTCTTCTTCTATATCCTCGTAGGGTTCTTCATCAGGACGGAGACCTAACTGTGAAACTTTCATAGCAAGGATTTTCTGTTTTTCCATGTTAAGTTTAATAACTTCACGGTTAAGGTTACCAACTTCGTTGAGAAGTTCTTCCTGGTCAACGAGAGTTTTACGAACTCTCACGTATTTCTTGACAAGGAGTGCAATAACCAAAGCAATTGCGGCAAGAGCAGCAACAATAAGGATAATACAAAGAATTGCAAGTGCCCATTCGCCTGCACCGAAGTTGGATGAATACTTTTTGAAAATTTCTATGTATTTCGGAAAATTGAAGATGTTTGCGATACCGAGACCGATACCTTTAAGAACTCCCCAAAAACCGCTTACAAAGAACTGTCCCAAAAAATCCTGAATGAAGTTCAACAGTACGCTCATTTTTGTCACCTCGTGATATTTTAAAAATTTTTGCTTTCTATTATATATAATCCGTTATGGATTTTATATTTATATGATAAAGATTAACCTTTTGCGGGTGGTTAATAATTTAGTTTTCTGAGTTATCGTTATCTGCATCTGCAGGTGCATTCTCAGCCTCTTCAGCAGCTTGCTTTGCAAGATATTCTTCAACTGCTTTTTTCTTAAGCTCTTCTTCAGCTTTTTTCTTCTGCTCTTCTTCTGCTTGCTTTGCAAGATATTCTTCAATTGCTTTCTGCTTGAGTTCTTCTGAAAGCTCAGAGTTATTTGCTACTTCTTCCATCAGCTTTTCTTTCTTTGTTTCATTAAGAGCTGAGATGAATTTGTAAATCTGGAAGAGGAAGATGAGAGCAAGAGGAAGGATAATGAAGAAGAGGAATGAAAGGTTAAGCCTTCTTTCTTCTCCTGTGCCTTCACCAATAGTCCATGACCATTTTTCACCTGTTTCGCCTGTACCCTTGACGAAGTCAATTGCTTTACCGAGGCCCTTTACTCTTTTACCATTGTCAACGCCGTCTTTCTGCTCTGATTTGTAAGCATAAACACCTACAATTTCGCTTTCAACAACGTCAGTCTGGTCGTTTGCGGGAGTATTGTCACCTCGTGTGGTATATGTTTTGATATCACTTACCTCGTGACATTCTACAATTCTATGGGTATTGATAATATACTGACCCTGTTCAATTGTTCTGAAAGAAATGATATCACCGGGTTCAAGGTCTTCACCTCTGTATTCTCTGATAAGGAGAAGGTCACCTGTGTAGAAAACAGGTTCCATTGAGTCTGACTGAACAGAGAACAAGGAATAACCGGCAACATTGGGTAAACCGTTTTCTGATTTGAGTGATGCAAGAGTGAGAGAAGTGAAGATAACTGAGAATACAAGGATTACTACAGTAACAATATCTCCCACAGTTTCTATCACTTTATTAACTTTCTTTTCTTCCGCCATAATTATGACCGCCTTTATTTTCATATTTTGCTTTTCATCTTTATATATTAAAAGATTTCTCTTTTATTTTCGAATTTAAGGTAATCTATATTTAAAAACTTATGTTTGTATTTTATTTGTATTTTTTCAGTTTGCCGAGAGGAAACACACACCGGGCGAGGCGGTTAACCCCGCCCGGC
>JAZOAY010000128.1:0-2713 GCA_045595725.1 Acutalibacteraceae bacterium
AGGTTTAACTACCCCTCAGTCAGCCTTACGGCTGACAGCTCCCCTGACAAGTGGAGCCAACTGTTACAGTTAGTTTCAGCAAGATAAATTATAATTTACCTCAATCCTGTAGAAGCAAACGGTGTTCGTCTGTGTGTTGGCTTTGTGCAAGAAAACACACAGATTTCCCCGATGTGTTGTAAAATCAAAATGTACAATAATTTTTATGTCGAAAAACATTGTGTACGATTAAACTTTCTTGTACATTTTTCTGAATTTGTATAGAATACTTGACGTGTTCCCAATTGTGTAATATAATTTTTCTTGTATTTTAATGGAAAGAAGGTTTTAGTAAAAATGGACTTTTTGACAAGTATTGTAACTCTTGCAAAGAAAATTTACCATGTGGGCATGACCGTTGTAATGCTGGTACCACTGCTTATTACAATGTGCATGGACGACATTATCCCCACGGAAGTTATTGAAAACCCCGATGCTACAAATCCCCATATTGTGTCTTACGGTGAAATGGAAATTTCCGCTCACCGTTCAGGTGCAGGTATTGCTCCTCAGAACACACTTATGGCTTTTGAAACAGTTCTCAAACAGAACGATAAGTTCGGTGTTGACATTTATGAATTTGACGTTCAGGTTACAAAAGACGGCAAACTTATCATTATGCACGACCTGACTTACGATGCAACTTCAAATGCTGTTGAAGCGTTCGGCAGAGAAAACGTCTATGCAAACGAACTTACTTATGAGGAAGCTCAGGTTCTCAACATGGGTGAAAATTTTGAAATTGACGGAAAATATCCCTACAGAGGTCTCAGAGGTAAAGATATCCCCTACAATCTCCATGTTCCCCTTTGCGAGGATGTAATTGATTACATTGAGAAAAACAGCGGTAAGAAAAAATACGATTATATAATCGAAATAAAATCAAAAGGTGAAGACGGCAAAAGAGCCGCAGATGAACTTCAGAGAATTATCAAAGAAAAAGGTCTTGTGGACAGAGCAATCTGGGCATCTTCAAAGCAGGATGTTTCCGAATACATGAGAGATACATACCCTGAAATTCAGCGTTCAGCAAATATCCTTGAAGTTCTTCAGTTCTACATTTACGCAAGGATGGACTGGGACCTTGAAACAGCAGATGTTTCATATTCTGCACTTCACATTCCTTACGGCTCAAGTGCGGCAAGCGGTCTTATAAATACAGGCACACGTCAGGTCATAAACTATGCACATAAAAATAATATTGCGGTGCAGTACTGGACAATCAACGATGCAGAAGCAGTTGAGTATCTTGCAAAAAACGGAGCAGACTGCGTTATGACAGACTACCCCGACATGGCATATGAAACTCTGAAAAACATGGAATTCTGATTAATATTGAGATAAAAAAGGCGGTTGAAAAACCGCCTTTTTATTTTGTCTTTGCTGAAGACCAATAAAAACGGCGAGAGCAAGCCCTCGCCCTGCGATATTGATGTGAATATCATCTGCAATTGCGTCGCAGACCCGACATTTTGCACTTTGCACTCTGCACTAAATTATAATTTTCAACGAAAAATCCCCTCCGTCAAAAACTTTGTTTTTGCCACCTCCCCTTGCATTTTCAAGGGGAGGCTGAAACCGAAGGGAACGGATAAATTATAATTTATCTTGCTGAAACTAACTGTAACAGTTGGCTCCACTTGTCAGGGGAGCTGTCAGCCGTAAGGCTGACTGAGGGGTAGTTAAACCTCGTTTTCTCTCCCTCAGTCTTTTGCTTCGCAAAATCCACCTCCCTCATCAGATGGAGGCAAGGCTTACCATAAATGCACAGACAAATTATAATTTATCTGCAAAAAAATGTCAAAAAACAGGCTACCGCGGAAATGCAGTAGCCTGTAAAACTTTAATCAGTCATTTACTTTTTTATTTATTACATGAGTGAGAGATAAAGTTCTTTGATTTCCTCAACCGAAGTATCTCTGGGGTTACCGGGACGGCAAGCATCGTCAAATGCTGACTGTGAAAGGAAGTCAACGTCTTCTGCTTTTACGATGTCTTTAAGGTCAGCAGGGATACCCACATCAACTGAAAGCTGTTTAACTGCGTCAATAGCTGCTTCTCTTGCATCTTCAAGAGACATTGCATCAACATTTTTTACGCCCATAGCTTTAGCAATATCGCGGTATTTTTCACCTGTTTCGGGAGCATTGTATTCCATAACTGTAGGAAGAATAATTGCGTTTGCCACGCCGTGAGGTGTGTCATAAAGTGCGCCGAGAGGATGTGCCATTGAGTGGACAATACCGAGACCTACGTTTGAGAAGCCCATACCTGCAATGTACTGACCGAGAGCCATACCTTCTCTGCCGTCTGCTGTGTTTTCAACTGCACCGCGAAGTGATTTTGCAATAATTTCAATTGCTTTGATGTGGAACATATCGCTCATTTCCCAAGCGCCTTTTGTGATATAACCTTCAATTGCATGTGTCAGAGCATCCATACCTGTAGCAGCTGTGAGGCCTTTGGGCATAGATGCCATCATGTCAGGGTCAACAACTGCAACAACGGGAATGTCGTGAACATCAACACAAACCATTTTTCTGTTCTTTTCTGCATCTGTGATAACGTAGTTGATTGTAACTTCCGCAGCAGTACCTGCAGTTGTGGGAACTGCGATAATGGGAACGCACTTATTCTTTGTGGGAGCAACGCCTTCAAGTGAAACTACATCAGC
>JAZOAY010000129.1:0-4239 GCA_045595725.1 Acutalibacteraceae bacterium
TTATCACCGCATGAACAAGTGAATGTTTTTACGCCCTCTTTTGTGCAAGTAGGTTCAGTTGTTACTTTTGAAGTGTATGAATGCTTGTGTTTTACACTATCCAACACCATTGCCGGACGAATGCCAACATCTGTAACATCTGCAGGATAAGACAGTGCGTACTCGTATCCTTCATCATAAACCGAAGCTATACCATCACAAATAATTCTTATAAAATTTCCGCTCCAAGAAGCAGTATCTACTGTTCTTATAAACCATGAACATTCACCTTCATCAATTCCAATACCTTGTGATTCAGCATAATCTGTCGTTTTGCAAGTAATCCCTTCAAGTTTATAGCTGTAAAATTCTTCAGCGGATATCAAAAATAATTTATTTATAGATGCGTCTGAATAGATATCGTCGCCTTTACACAAAACTTCTTTTATATCATTTTTTTCAGTAACTGAAAATGCCACATTATAAAAACTATTTTCCAACCATTTTCTTATTGAACTTGTAGAATAATCTGATGCACGTTCAGTAAAATCAGGATCACTATAGCTGATTCCATAGTTGCTTACATAAATAGTATTTTGGAAAGGCTGTGAATCAATTGCAAGCTCTGATAAAACCAAACCTGACATCGGATCAATTACTCTCCATTTTATCGGCTCATACTTGAACCAATAAATCCTGTATGTATAATAGCCATTTTCTTCCTGCTGATGCATAGCATAATCTGAAAAGCTCCAGAATGTCTGAACCGGACGATATGAAGTAAAATAAACAGCACGATATTTTTCACCTTTGTATTCAACATCAGCATATTCCATCCAATCGCCCTGAACAGCAGATTCCATTCTGTCATCACCGCTGTAATAGCCATAAGAAACCCATGTTTTGTCCAACTTATTAAGTTCTGCTTTAAGTCTTGCGTCTGTAACTTCTGACTGAGGATATGAACCAAACTCTACAATATCCCCTTTTTTGTACTCGACTGCATCAGCTTTAACGCCAAAATCAAGTATTGACACAGGTGCTACCATTATAATTAAAAGTAAAACCACCGACACTAACTTCAAAAATTTTCTTTTCATTGTTATCTCCTCCTGAGCGTATTTATAAAACATTTTGTTTCATCACAGAAATTATATCAAACAAATTGTTTCATGTCAAGATATTATGAAACATTTTGTTGTATGATAAACATATAATAGAGTATTAGGGAGGGAGTATTTTGAATTATCAAAAAAGACTTCATGATTTACGTGTTGACCACGATTTGAGACAGGAAGATGTTGCTCAGATTCTTAAAATCACCTCTCAGGCTTATGGCATGTACGAAAACGGAAAACGCAGTTTACCCATTGAATATCTCATTACACTCGCTGAATATTTTGATGTAAGTACCGATTATATATTAGGTTTAAAAGATGATAAAAAATAACCGTCTGGAAACTCTCAAAAGTTTCAGACGGTTATTTTCTGTTTTTGTATGTTATTTATCTTACTGAATAGTAAAGTTTGTAAATTTCGCCGTAGATGTCTGATGCTGCGTGACCGCCGATTGATGTAAGTCCCCAGCTGTCGCAGAATGAGAATTCATCGTTTTCTGCGTCATATTCAAGGCGGAGATATACGAAATCGTTATCTGTCATGATGTAACCGAGAGCATCGTTTACAAGGTCAAATACAAGGATTTCATCACCATCGCCTGCCATGATATCATAAGCACTCTTGAATACGAAGCCGTCCATGTTACCGCCGCCGAGAATGATTTCAGCATAAGTTTCACCCGGGCAAAGGATGATTTTAAGGTCTTTACCAAGTTCCATGTAACCAACTTCTGTTGATGCTACAATGTTACCATCCTTATCCTGATACATTACGTTGTTTGCAAGTGAAAGTTTGCCGAATGCAATGTAAACACCGTTCTCTACAGGAGCCATATACTCAACAAGTTTAACATTGAGAATAGGTTCAATTTCCTTGATTTCTCCTTCAATACCACCTTCATACCAAGGTGTGTAATACTCGTTGCTGATTGCTTTTGCTTCTCTTTCTTCATCAATAATGCCTGAAGCAAGAATTTCTTCTTCAGTCATACCGATTGCAAGAAGAATGTAACCGATTTCCTGACCGTAACGGATTGTTGATTCGAGTCTGTCAAGATCAAGTCCGTCACAAGATAAATTCTGTTCTTCAGTATATGTACCAACTGCACCCTGAATATAGATGAAGTTGAAACCTGCTTTATTAAGAACTTCTTCGGTGTAGTATACAAAGTCAGATGTAATAATCTTTGTGCCGTAACCTACTGTTTCGGGATGACAACCGAAGTTTGCAAGGATTGTACCTGTTGAACCGTCATCAGGAGTGAACATGATGCGGTACATATCATCAATCATAAGTTTGGGATTTGTACGGTCGCGTACATAATCACCGATGCTTGTTTTTGAATATGTAAGAGTACCTGTTTTCATGCCTGCAACTGCTTCTTTTGCACATGCTGCAGTCTGGTCAGCAATTGTTTTGAGAAGTTTTGTGTCTACAGGATCGCAGAGCCAGTCAAGACCGACAATTGCTGAGAAAAGGTTCTGGAATACATGACCGAATGTGTCTGTATAAATACCCTGTGTATCAATACCGCTGTGAACATGTGTTGCAGAAACGTTGATGCTGTTTACTTTAACGTCTTTACCGAGAGCAGCGATAACTGCTTTTCTGATGTTTCTTACATCATCATTTGCAAGACCGAGACAGTCAACTGCAGCAAGAATTGAAATACCTCTGCCTGAGCCGTCATCAAGAGCAATAAGTCTTACTTTAAGGTCGTCAGCACATTCTGAGAGTTTAAGGTTAATGTCATAACCGCCCTTATAATACTTACCGTCTTTAAAGTCATCGGGAAGAATTGATGCAGACGCATAGCCGAGAGACCATTTTGCACCTTCTTTGGGTTCATCAATGAAAGTTGTTGTACCTGCAAGGAAATTGTCACTCTTATGAGTTGAGGGATCCTTGATTTTAACTGTTGCAGGGAGAATTGAAGAAATTCCGTCAAGAAGACCGTCTACAAGTGAATTGAGAGTATCTGTGACAAATCCTGCAAAATCTGCTTTGAAAGATGAGCCTGATGAGCCGTCTGCTGCAAATGCTGTAACGGGTGAAAGAATCATTACCGAACACAGTACAATTGCAATTACTTTTTTGAGTTTTTTGTTCATGTTTTTTCACTGCCTTTCTGAAAAAATAACTTAACAGGTAAATTATAGCACCATAATCCGATAAAAGCAATATATAAATGAAATAATATTAATATATGAACATAAACGCATTTTACGCAACGGATTTTTAGAAATCTCCTTAATCATTTTCCGGTAATGCACAAGTTTCCGTTTTAAAACATAACGTGGCCTGAAGTTGAAACCGATTTTCATCTGCGGAAACCTTTTCAAGCTTTTCTACAAGCCTTGCAAATATTTCTGTTTGTTCATGCATCAGATCCATATCAAACTTTTCCATTTCTTGGCTGTTAATAAAAACAAACTCTCTTTACCAACACTTGGTGAAAGAGAGCCAAACAAAATTATTTAATAAATTTCCTGAGTTTATCAGGTTTTCTTGTTGTAATATTATCAGGTGACATAGATAAAATTCTGTACATGGGTAATTTTTTATCAACAGTCCATATTGAAACGAGAAGTCCGTTCTCGTGGAAAATTTTCACCAGTTTTTTTGTTGCTTTGCGGTATTGGAAATTTATTCCTATTGCTCCTGCTTCTTTTACTTTTTTTACAAGCGACAAAAGATACTCCTCTGTCTGATTTCTCTTTTTATCAATGCCTACATTCAGATAATATTCAACACCTGTTTCCGATGCTTTTTTCACAAAGCCGTCATGAATTCCGGTAAAGAAAATTCTGTTTTCAATTCCGTATTTTTCTGCAATAGGTTTTACTTTTTCAAGATATATATCGCTTTTTACATCTACATTCACTCTGAGGTTTTCATACGTACTGACTTTTCTGAACGCCTCGTCAAGAGTAACTTCATCACCTTTCGGTTTATCGTGACTTAAAACAGGTTCACCGTTTTTATCAAAATTCAAATCAAACTCCACAATTGATGCACCATTTTCATAACCCGCTTCAATTGACTGAATGGAATTCTCTTTTGTACCCATGCATCCGGTATGTGCAGTATAAGTAACTTTCATTTCCATCACCCTTTCATTGAAATATTATCAATATAACA
>JAZOAY010000130.1:0-9840 GCA_045595725.1 Acutalibacteraceae bacterium
CTTGATAATACTGACAGAAGTCTTGACTGCGACAGCGATGAGGTTGCGGTCACAAGACGTTATTACCGTTCGGGAGAAAGCGAATATCTCCTTAACGGTGAAGGTGTAAGACTTCGTGATATCAACGAACTTTTCATGGATACAGGTCTTGGCCGTGACGGTTATTCAATGGTCAGCCAGGGCAGAATTGCCGATCTTATTTCGTCAAAATCAGGTCAGCGCCGTGAAATGCTTGAAGAAGCAGCGGGAATTTCCCACTACAGATACAGACGAACAGATGCAAACCGTAAGCTTGACCAGGCGGAAGAAAATCTTGTTCGTCTCCGTGACATTCTTTCGGAACTTGAAAGCCGTGTAGGACCTCTCAAAACGCAGAGCGAAAAGGCGAAAAAATTCCTTCTTCTTGCAGATGAAAAGAAAGAGCTTGAAATAGGTCTGTGGCTTCACACAATTGAGCGTTCAAGAAATCTTCTTAAAGATCAGGAAGAAAAACTTCTTATTGCAAACGCTCAGTATGAAGATGCTGAAAAGGAAATGAACAAAATCGAAGAAGAACTTGAAGCCCTTACTGCAAAAAGTCAGGGTATAGCAGTTTCTGTTGATTTTATTCACAGAAGTAATGAAGCTCTTGAGGAACAGGTGGCACGTCTTGACTCCGAAGCTGCAGTTGAGCAGAACTCGATTGAGCATAACACAGAAACTATTGAGAGACTTAATCGTGACATTGAGGCTCTTACAAGTTCAAATGAAGATATTTTCACAAGAATAAATGAAGAAGAAGAAAGCATTTCTGCGATTGAAAAAAGTATTTCCGATAAAAAAGCAGAACTTGAAGCAACTAAGGAAAGGCTTTTCAAAATCCAGAGTGAAAACGAAACTTTTGCAGATGAAATTCTGTCTTTAACAGAAAAAATCGAAAGTTTCTCTAAAGAACTTGCTGATGCAAGAGTGAGAAAATCAACTGCAGATTCTTCAATTGAAGAAATCGCAACACGTGTTTCTTCTGTTAATGAAACACTTGAATCAAGAAAAGTTTTTGTTGAAAACTCAGTTAAAGAAAAAGAGAAAAAAGAAGAAGAACTTAAAAATATAAAGCAGAAATGTGAAGAGGCAAAAAACAGTATTGAGGGTTATTCTCTCAAGGCTGAAACAAGAAAAACAAAGGTAAATGAACTTAAAGCAGAAATTGATCTTCTTGAAATTGAACTTCACAAAAAATCGTCAAGGGCAAAAATGCTTGATGACCTTGAAAAGAATATGGACGGTTATTCAGGCAGCGTTAAAGCCGTTATGAAAGAAATGAGAAGAGGCGTGCTTAAAGGAATTCATGCACCTTTGTCACAACTTATTTCTGTTGAAAATGATTATGCCGCAGCAATTGAAACAGCTCTCGGAGCATCAATTCAGCATATCGTTACTGATACTGAAAATGATGCAAAACGTGCCATTAATTTCCTTAAAGAAAACAGACAGGGTAGGGCAACCTTCCTTCCTATTGCTGCAATCAAATCAAAACCTTTCCCCGAAAAAGACCTTGAAGATGAATTCGGATTTATTGATATGGCAGACAAACTTGTTACATACGATAAACAGTACGAAGAAATTTTCAAATACGAACTTGGTCACATTGCAGTTGTTGAAGATATGGATTCGGCAATTGCAATTGCAAAAAGACGCGGTTATAAGTTCAAAATTGTAACTCTTGATGGTCAGCTTATCAACGCAGGCGGTTCGATGACAGGTGGTTCAAGAACTCAGAATGCAGGTATGCTCAGCCGTGCCGGTGAAATTGAAAAATTAAATGAAGAAGTTAATAAACTGTCAAAGAAACTTGATGAACAAAGAGAAAAATTCAAAACTCTCAGCGAAGACCTTGTTCTCAGCGAAGCGACACTTTCTGCTGCTCAGGCAGATTTGCTTACCGCTCAGGAAGATGAAATCAGAGCAGAAAGCAGTCTGAAACTCGTTCTCGGTCAGTTGGAAACACTTGAAAACGGACTCAAAGAACTTGAGGATGAAAAGAAAAATTCAGAAACACGAATCGAAATTTTCTCTGCTGCATCAAAAGAAAGTGAAGTAAAAATAGCAGAACTTACAACTGAAATTGAAAAACTTCAGACGGAAGTTCTTTCAAGAAATACAAAACGAGAAGAACTTGTCACTTCACGTGATGAAATAAGCCGTCTTGAAAACGAAATCAACATGCAGATGCTTTCAGGTGAAAAGGATATTGAAGCAAAACGTCAGAGTATTCTTCAGCTTAAATCAAGCATCGGTGACAGTGAGGGCAAGGCGGAACTACTTAAAGCAGAAATTGAGGAAATCAAAGAGAAAAATAATTCAATTGCAGAAAATATTGTTCTCATAAAAGAAGAAGCAGCAAAAATCAGAGCAAAGCACGAAGAAGCAAAAAACGAAATCAGAATGCTTGGTAATCAGCGTAATGAGTGCGAAGAAATGAGCGCACAACTTCGTGTGAAACAGAAAACTGTTACTGCTGACCGCGAAAAAATCAACGGCGAACTTATCCGCCTTGAAGAAAGAAAAACTTCAATGCAGAGAGAGTTTGAAGATACAATCAACAAACTCTTTGACGAATATCAGTTGACGAGAGAGGAAGCACAAAATCTCGGTATTGTAATCGAAAATATCGGTGAAGCGCAGAAAAAACTTTCTGAAATCAAAGCGAAAATCCGTGCTCTCGGAAGCGTCAATACTGCGGCAATTGAAGAGTATAAGGAAGTCAGCGAAAGATACGAGTTCATGAAAGGTCAGATCGAGGATATTGAAAAATCCCGTAATGAACTTATCAAACTTATTTCTGAGCTGACAGGTAAAATGAGTGAACAGTTCAGAGCACAGTTTGCAAGAATAAATTCATATTTCGGTGAAACCTTTGCAGAACTTTTCGGTGGCGGTAAAGCGGAACTTATTCTTGAGGACCCCCTGAATGTTCTTGAATGTGCAATCGAAATCAAGGTTCAGCCCCCCGGAAAGAATGTCCGTAATATTGACCTTCTTTCAGGCGGTGAAAAAGGTCTGAGTGCAATTGCACTTCTTTTTGCAATTCTCAAAGTTACTCCTGCGCCTTTCTGTATCTTTGACGAGGTTGAAGCGGCACTTGATGACGTAAACGTTACAAGATACGCGGAATATGTAAGAAGAATGACCAAGAATACACAGTTCATTCTTATCACACACCGTCGCGGTACTATGGAAGAAGCAGATGTGCTATATGGTGTTACAATGCAGGAAGAAGGCGTCAGCAAGATGCTTGAACTGAAAACTGCGGAAATGGCTAAAAAACTCGGTCTTGCATAAGGAGGCAATGTTATGGCTAAAAAAATCGTAATTGCTTCTGGTAAAGGCGGTGTGGGTAAATCCACAGTTACCGCCGGGCTTAGTCGCGCTCTTGAGAACGAGGGAAAAAGAGTTCTTGCTATAGATTTTGATATAGGTCTTAGGTCTCTTGATCTTCTTTTCGGAGTCAGGGAACTTGTTGTGAAAAACTGGGGAGATATTATCCTGGGGAACTGCGAAAAAGAACATGCAATTATTCATGTCGGAGACATTGATTTTATTTCTGCACCTCTTTTCTTCAAAGAGGAATTCACACCGGAAAAAATCAGAGAAATGGTGTACTCTTTTGATGAAGATTACGATGTGGTTTTCATTGATGCTCCTGCAGGTATTGCTCAGGGATTCGGCCTTGCGTGTGCAGGTGCAGATGCGGCAATTGTAGTATCAACTCCCGATGATGTATGTGTAAGAAGTGTTGAAATAACAGCACAGAACCTGAAAAAACACGGTATCGGTGAAGTAAGACTTATAATCAACAGATTTATTAAGAAACTTTCTGCAAAGAAAAAATTCCTCAATGTTGACCAGGTGATTGACCTGACAACGGTACAACTTATAGGTGTTATTCCTTATGATGCAAAGATAGGTTTTTCTTCAATGCAGTCATCTACATTCAATTTCAAAGCGTCATCCCAGAAATCTTTCAGCCGTATTGCAAGAAGAATTATGGGCGAAAATGTACCGCTTAAATTATGATTTAGTGCAAAGTGCAGAATGCAAAACGCAAAATTTCGGGTCTGCGACGCTATTATTTAACATCGTAGGGCAGGGACTTGCTCCTGCCGCAAGACATGTAAAATTATTTAACGGTGAGAGTAAACACTCGCCATACGATGCCATTTTTTTAAACACGATAAATTATAATTTACAGAGATTTAATATCTATTTAATTTTTAGTTTTTATATTGGAAGTGAAGATAGTGCGTGAAATAGACGTATCTGTGCTGACACAAAAAATAGCAGACATGTGTATAAGAGCAAATAAAATTCTGCCCTGTTCTCTTGAAAAGAAAATATGGTCTGCGGTATCTGCTGAAACAGAAACACTTCCCAAAGCTGTAATGCAGGATATCCGCGAAAACATTGAATGTGCAAAAGAACTTGATATTCCCGTCTGTCAGGATACGGGAATGGCTGTGATTTTTGCTGAAATAGGTCAGGATGTTCATTTTACGGGAGGCAGTTTTGAAAAGGCAATAAACGACGGTGTAGCAAAAGGTTACACGGACGGATATCTGAGAAAATCAATTGTCAGAGACCCGTTCAGAGACAGAGTGAATACAGGGGACAATACTCCTGCTGTTATTCACATAAAAATAGTTGACGGTGAAAATGTGAAACTGACTGTTGCCCCCAAAGGCTTCGGAAGTGAAAACATGAGTAAACTTAAAATGATGACACCGTCTGCAACACGTGAGGATATTGTAAATTTTGTTGTAAATTCCGTGAAAGAAGCAGGGGGGAATCCTTGTCCGCCCATGGTTCTCGGAGTTGGTATCGGCGGAGATTTTGAAACGGTTGCCCTTAATGCAAAAAAAGCACTCTGCAGAGATGTTTCTCAGAGAAATAAAGATGAATATTATGCCGGAATGGAAACTGAAATTTTAGAAAAAGTGAACATGACCGATGTAGGACCTCAAGGATTCGGCGGGAAAACAACTGCACTTGCGGTGAATATTGAAGTTTCGCCTACTCACATTGCAGGACTTCCCGTTGCAGTAAATATCGGTTGTCATGTTACAAGACACGTTACGGAGATAATCTGATGAAAATGAATTTTGTTGTACCATGTCTCTTAGGGCTTGAAAAACCTATTGCAGACGAACTTAAAATGATAGAGGCGGAAGATGTTGTTTGTGAAAACGGCAGAGTTTTGTTTTCGGGTGATGAAAAAATTCTTGCACGCGCAAACATCTGTCTGAGATTTGCAGAAAGAATACAGATTTTGGTAGGCTCTTTTGAAGCAAAAAGTTTTGAAGACCTTTTTCAGGGGACTAAAAAACTTCCGTGGGAGCAATGGGTGTCTCCTACAGATGCTTTTCCCGTAAAAGGTTATTCAATTAATTCAACTCTTTTTTCGGTCAGCGACTGTCAGTCTATAATCAAAAAAGCAGTAGTTGAACGTCTTAAATCAAAATATAGAATTGAATGGTTTGAGGAAACAGGACCTGTTCATCAGATTCAGTTTTCTATTATGAAAGATAGAGTGAGTCTGCTTCTTGATACTTCAGGCGCGGGACTTCATAAAAGAGGCTACCGTCTTGAGGCAAACGGTGCGCCTATAAAAGAAACTCTTGCAGCATCTTTTAATTATCTTGCAAGGGTGAGAAATTTCCATACACTTTATGACCCTATGTGCGGTTCAGGTACTATTCTCATTGAGGGTGCAATGATGGCTCATAACATTGCACCAGGTGTGAACAGAAATTTTTCTGCCGAAAGATGGGAACAGATACCCTCATCAGTCTGGACAGAGGAAAGAGAAAGAGCAAAAAGCCTTGTTAATATGGAGTCAACCTTTATGGCTTACGGTTCTGATATTGACGAAAAAACTCTTGAAATTGCCAAAATAAACGCTGAGCGTGCAGGTGTGGGAAGTAAAATTGTTTTTGAAAAATGTGACCTGAGAGATTTTGAACCAAAATCCGACAGAGGTACGGTTATTGTAAATCCTCCCTATGGTGAAAGGCTTCTTGACACAGAAGAAGCGAGCAGACTTTACAGAATAATGGGTGAAAAGTTTGTATCGAAACGTGGCTGGGCATATTATGTTATCAGTCCTTCAGAGGATTTCGAATATGATTTCGGCAGAAAAGCCGATAAAAGAAGAAAGCTTTATAACGGCATGATTAAATGTAATCTTTATATGTATTTTAAATAATTCCGAGGTGTGTTTTAGTGAAATACGTTTTTATTGTCAACCCCGCAGCAGGTAAGAAAAAAGCGGGAGAATTTATTCCTGAAATTCAGAAGGCTTGTAAAAACAAGGGCGTTGACTATGAGGTTTATCAGACTTCAAGTGTAGGTGATGCGAAAAATTACACACGGATACTTGGTGAAAGCGGACAGGAAATCTGTGTTTTAGGTTGCGGCGGTGACGGCACATTGTTTGAAGTCATCAACGGTGCGGTAGGTTTTGAAAATCTTACTGTGGGTACATTGCCTTTAGGCTCAGGTAATGATTTTGTCAGAAATTTCGGAAACAAAAAAGATTTTCTTGATGTCTGTGCTCAGCTTGAAGGCGAAAGCAGAAAAATTGACCTTATTAAATGCGGTGACAAATATGCGATAAGCCAGTGTTCAATGGGACTTGACGCGGAAGTCTGCGCAAAACAGGCTGCATTCAAAAAACTTCCGTTTATGTCTGGGGAAATGGCATATACAGCATCACTCGTTTTTTGTTTCCTTACAAAGTCAAGCAATGTTTTTGAAATTTCAATTGATGATGGCGAATTTGAAACTTACGACCTTCTTTTCTCACTTTGCGGAAATGCACGTTACTATGGTGGCGGTTACAAGGGTATACCTCTTGCAATCTGCGATGACGGTATGCTTGATTTTGTGGTTGTAAAAAAAGATATGCCTGTTATAAAATTCCTTAAATTAATGAATGATTATAAAGCAGGTAAACACCTTGAATGGGACAGAGTTATTTACAGAAGAGGTAAGAAAATGACTGTAAGAAGCAAAAAGTTTTCTGCAGTCAATGTTGATGGCGAATGTGAGTTTGTAAAAGAGAGAACATTTGAAATTATACCTCAGGCAATTAAATTTATGTTCCCCTCAAATGTGGATTTTGATGCAATCCGTAAGACGTGGGATGAAGAAAATAAAGTTTATGAAAAACTGTTTACTTTTGCAGTTTAATATGTTAAAATGAAAAAGAACTTCACATCAGGGAGGAGATTCTTTTGAAAGAAAATTTCAAAGATGAAAATATAGATTTTCTCATCCGTTCAATTCTCGCATTGGAAACGGAAGAGGAATGCTTCAACTTTTTCTGTGACCTTTGTACGGTTACGGAACTTCAGTCTATTTCTCAGAGACTTGTTGTGGCAAAAATGCTCAGCGATAAAGAAGTTTACAGTGATATCGTGAAGAAGACAAAGGCAAGTACAGCAACTATCAGCCGTGTTAACCGTTCTCTCAAATACGGGAATGACGGTTATGAAATTATTTTCGACAGACTCAGGGAGCAGGAAAAATGAGTTACGGCAGTTTTGCGTATGTTTACGACCGCTTGACAGAAAATGTAGATTATAAATCTTACGCCGCTTATATTAAGCGGCTTTTTGAAAGTTACGGCAAAAATATAAGTATATCATCAGTTCTTGATGTGGCATGTGGTACAGGTTCTATGACAGAGGAGCTTGCACTTCTCGGCTATGATATGATCGGAGCAGATGCATCTCCGGATATGCTTATGCAGGCACAGGAAAAGAAGTTTGAAAAAAATCTTGACATTCTTTACCTTTGCCAGAGGGCGGAAGAACTTGACCTTTACGGCACAGTTCAGGGAGCTGTATGTACTCTTGACAGTATAAATCATATTACTGACGAAGAAACGGTAATAAAAGCATTCGAAAAAATTTCTCTTTTTATGGAGAAAGACGGGATTTTTATTTTTGACCTGAATACGGAATACAAGCATAGTGAAGTTTTAGGTAATAATACTTTTGTCTATGACCTTGATGACGTTTACTGTGTGTGGCAGAATGAATTTGACGAAAAAGAAAAGGTGACTCATATTTTTCTTGATATTTTCAGCGAGAAAGATGGCCTTTACGAGCGCTTTTCGGAAGAGTTCGATGAAAGAGTATATTCTCACGAAAAAGTCCTCAGATGGCTTGAAATGACCGATTTTGAACTTGTGGATTATTTTGAGGAATTCAAATTTAAAAAACCGGAAGACAATACAGAAAGAACAGTTTATATAGTGAGGAAAAAGTAATGGGTAAAATAGTAAGATGTATTTCACAGGAAGGCGACCTTACAGTAATGGCTGTCAATTCTACCGATATGGTGGAAAGGGCACATGAAATTCATTCAACGTCAAAAGTGGCTTCTGCGGCTTTGGGCAGACTTCTTACTGCTGCAAGTATGATGGGTGCAGTTTTGAAGGGTAAAGATTCAAGTGTTACACTCAGAATGAACGGCGGTGGACCTGTAGGCAGCGTTATTGCGGTTTCTGACAGTGAAGGTAATGTCAGAGGCTATATCGGCGATGCTTCTGTGGAACTGCCTCTTAATGCAAAAGGAAAACTTGATGTCGCAGGTGCAATCGGTACAGATGGTTTTGTTACTGTTATCAAAGATTTAGGCATGAAAGAACCTTATATCGGTCAGATTCCTATTGTTACCGGTGAAGTTGCCGAGGATATTACAAGTTATTTTGCATCAAGTGAGCAGACTCCCACGGTCTGCGCATTAGGTGTACTTGTAAACAGCGATACAAAAGAAATCATAACAGCAGGTGGATTTATTATTCAGCTTCTTCCTACAGCAATGGAAGACACAATTGAAAAGGTTGAAAGATGTATCAAAGATATTGAACCGGTTACAACTATGCTCACAAAAGGAATGACACCTGAAGAAATCTGCAGAAAAGTTCTTCCTGAGTTCCAACTTGATGTTCTTGATGAGGCAGAAGTTTCATATAAATGTACATGTACAAAAGAAAGAGTTGAAAAGGCTCTCATCTCAACAGGAGAGGAAGCGCTTCTTGAAATGGCAGAGGATGAAAAGACAGAATTATCATGTAACTTCTGTGATAAAAAATATGTGTTCACATCAGATGAAATAAAGAAAATTCTGAGAAAATCAAGATAAAATTTCAAGAAATTTTTCACCGAAAACCTAATAGAATCAAGGGTTTTGAAAAAAATCAAAAAAATTTTAAAAAAATTTGAAAAAAAGTATTGACAAAAGCTTTGACTTAGTGTATACTTATCAACGTTGCAAATGCAAACGCTCTTAAAAAACAGAGCACAGCAGAGTGCAATAAATGTGGGAGCATAGCTCAGCTGGGAGAGCATCTGCCTTACAAGCAGAGGGTCATAGGTTCGAGCCCTATTGTTCCCACCATTATTTGGCCCGGTAGTTCAGTTGGTTAGAACGCTAGCCTGTCACGCTAGAGGTCGACGGTTCGAGCCCGTTCCGGGTCGCCAAATAATTGCCTCTGTAGCTCAGTTGGTAGAGCAGAGGACTGAAAATCCTCGTGTCGTTGGTTCGATTCCGACCGGAGGCACCATTAAAGTTGCGGATGTAGCTCATCTGGTAGAGCGCCACCTTGCCAAGGTGGAGGTAGCGGGTTCGAGCCCCGTCATCCGCTCCACAAGAAAGTCGCTAAAGTAATCATATTTTAGCGACTTTTAAAATAAAATTAAATATACGGCGCCATAGCCAAGTGGTAAGGCAGAGGTCTGCAAAACCTTTATTCCCCAGTTCAAATCTGGGTGGCGCCTCCAAAACAAAAAGCAC
>JAZOAY010000131.1:0-7638 GCA_045595725.1 Acutalibacteraceae bacterium
AACGCTGAATTTAAGGCAGATAAAAGTAACAGATGAAGTGGGCGGTAAAAGAGTTATCAACAATGCTGAAACAGCACTCGCACTTCAGAAACAGAAAAAACTGATTGAAGAATTTCAGAATTGGATATGGAAGGATAAAGACAGAAAAGAAAGACTTGAAGCAATTTATGAGGAAAAATTCGGCTGTATAAAAAAGAGGAATTTTGACGGTTCCTTTCTCACCTTTCCCACAATGTCAACGGAAATCGAACTTTATCCATATCAGAAAGACGCAGTTGCAAGAATCCTTTTTACACCAAATACCCTCCTTGCTCATGAAGTAGGTTCAGGAAAAACCTATGTTATGATTGCATCAGGTATGGAAATGCGCAGAATGGGAATTTCTCAAAAAAACCTTTATGTTGTCCCCAACAACCTCGTAGGACAATGGAAAGACATATTTTTAAAAATGTATCCCGATGCAGATGTTCTTTGTGTTGAGCCGAAAAATTTTAAACCTGATAAAAGAAATGAAATTTTAGAAAAAATCAGAGATGAAGATTACGACGGTATAATTATGGCTTACAGTTGCTTTGACCTGATTGAGCTTTCCAAAGACTTTCAGCAAAATGAGATTAAGGAAAAGATTGATTCGCTTTCCGAACTGCTTTGCAATAGTCTGAAAAACACATCGCGGCTCTATGAAAAGCGTGACAAGCTCCGTAAAACCTGTGAAGAGTTGACAAGAGCTTTTTATGTTGCCGATGACGGAATTTATTTTGATGAACTTGGCATCAACACGCTGTTTGTTGACGAAGCACACAACTACAAAAACCTTGCCATTGAAACAAAAATGCCTAATGTTATGGGACTTTCCAAAGGCGGTTCAAAGAAATGCGCTCAGATGTTTGAAAAAGTGCAGTGTATACAGAAAAACAACAACGGTCGAGGCGTTGTTTTTGCAACAGGAACACCAATAACAAATTCCGTTACCGATGCTTTTGTAATGCAGAAATATCTGCAAAGCGGTGAACTTGCCCTTCTCGACTTGCAACACTTCGACAGTTGGGTGGGGATGTTTGCAGAAAAAGAAGACAGTTTTGAAATTGACGTTGACACAAGTCAGTACAGAATGGCCACAAGACTTTCAAAATTCCATAATCTGCCTGAACTTACAAATCTTTTTTCTTCAATCGCAGATTTCCATTCCATGAGTGAAAGCGATGAACTCCCCTGCTTCGACGGATACACAGATGCTCTCATTCCGAAGACAAGTGCTTTTCAGCACTACCTTGACCAGATTTCCGGCAGAGTTGATGACATCAGAAATCATCTTGTTACAAGAAAACAGGATAATATGCTGAAAGTTACTGTTGACGGAAGAAAAGCCGCACTTGATTTGCGTCTTTGCATGCCGAACATCGCATTCACCTACGATTCAAAAGTTTACCGCTGTGCCGAAAATGTTTTTGACATTTATATGAAAACATATCTTCAGAAAAGCACTCAGCTTATTTTCTGCGATATTTCAACTCCGAAAGGCACTTTTAACATTTATGATGAACTGTCAGGGCTACTTGTTTCAATGGGTATTCCGGGAGAAACAATCGCTTTTGTCCACGATGCAGAAACTGAAAAATCAAGAAGCGAACTTTTCAGAAAAGTAAGAAACGGCGATATACGTATTCTCCTCGGCTCAACATTCAAGTTAGGTCTGGGCGTCAATGTTCAGGACAAGCTCATTGCAGTTCATCACATCGATGTACCATGGAGACCTGCAGATATGGTTCAGAGAGAAGGGCGAATTATCCGTCAGGGTAATACAAACAAAAAGGTACAGATTTTCAGATACATAACAGAAGGCAGTTTCGATGCATATTCCTGGCAGTTGCTTGAAACGAAGCAGAGATTTATCTGCCAGCTTCTTTCGGGCTCTGTTACAGAAAGAAGTGCATCTGACATTGACAGCACCGTACTTGATTACGCCGAGGTGAAGGCTCTTGCAGTAGGCAACCCTCTTATCAGGAAGAGAGTTGAAACTGCAAATGAGCTTGAAAAATATATTGCCCTTCAAAGAGGCATTATTGCAAGCCGTGAAAGACTGCAGAGTGAACTTGACTCAATACCTGCACTGCTGAGAGATAACAGAAAAACAACTGAAGAATCCATTGCCGACAGAGATTTTTATATTTCCAACAAACATCAATACGACAAACTTCAAAGGCAATCAATAAGAAAAAGGATTTTCGACGCAGTGCAGAATAATGCTATGATGAGTACAGAAAAGGAACTCCTTGAATATCAGGGATTCAAAATCATTCTTCCTGCAAATATGCTCAAGGAAAAACCATTTGTAATTCTTAAAAGAACGGGCAAACATTATGTAAATCTCGGAGATACGGAAGTGGGAACTATAATCAGAATCGACAACTACCTTGAGGGACTTACAGACTACATTATAAAACTTGAAGAAGCAGCCAAAAGGTTCCTTGAAAAAGAAAAAAGCATAAAAGCAGAACTTGAAGCACACGAAAACTATTCAGAGAAAATTGAAAAACTGAAAAAGGAACTTGAAAATATCGATAAAGAGTTGGGAGTAGAAAAATGAACGAGATAAAAATGTCAAGTGCACCATCACTTACGGTACAGAACGCAACAGAAATTCTTTCAAAATCATATTGCAGTGTTATAAAAAATAACCTACCCATAAAAACTTTACCATCTGTCATGCTCTGGGGTCCTCCCGGTGTGGGTAAATCACAACTTGTCAGGCAACTTGCAAAAGATATTGAATCAAAAACGGACAAAAAAGCTGTTGTTACTGATGTCAGATTGTTGCTTTTCAACCCTATTGACCTGAGAGGTATTCCCACAGCAAACGCAGACAAGACTCTTGCAATATGGCTGAAACCGCAGATTTTCCAGATGGATTCAGATAACTCAATTGTAAACATCCTTTTTCTTGACGAAATCTCCGCAGCGCCTCAGTCAGTCCAGGCTGCAGCATACCAGATAACACTCGACAGAGTTGTGGGTGAACATAAGCTTCCTGACAACTGTATCGTTATTGCTGCGGGTAACAGAGTAACTGATAAATCAGTTTCTTTCAAAATGCCCAAAGCACTCGCAAACAGACTTTGTCATATTGAAATTGAAGGAAATTTCGATTCTTGGAAGCAATGGGCTGTCAGAAAAGCAATCAACCCGAAGGTTATTGGTTTTCTGTCTTTCAAACGAAGTATGCTTATGGGATTTGATACAAGTACGGATGACCTTGCTTTCCCCACTCCCCGTTCCTGGGAAATGGTAAGCAATGTGCTTAATTCAGTTGACGACAACATTGATGAAATGTACCCCTTGATTGCAGGCCTTGTGGGTATCGGTGCTGCCACAGAATTCAGAACATTCTGCAACATCTACAATTCTCTGCCGTCCATAGAAGATATTTTTGACGGCAAAGGCGGTACAATACCAAATTCAACAGACGCACTTTATGCCCTTGTTTCTGCAATGACAGAATATGCCCGTGAACACAAAAACGAGATGGACAGAATTTCAAATTCAATTACTTATGGTGCAAAACTGCCTGCAGATTTTTCAGCAGTATTACTTAAAGACTATATGTACATAGAGGACGATTACAAAACAAGACTCATACAGATTCCCGAATTCGCAAGGTGGTTGCAAACGAAAGGAAGGCTTCTCAATGGCACTGTCTGAAACCAAAATAAGAGAATATACAATGAAACTGATGAAGTCAAGACTTCGTCTTTTGTGCACAAACGGATTCTACGGACTTCTTCTGATGCATCTTGTTCTTACAATTGACGAAAAATGTGAAACTGTCGCAACAGATGGAACGAGACTTACATTCAACCCTGATTTTCTTGAAAACTTAACAGATTCCCAGCTTGATGTTGTTATGATGCACGAAATTCTTCATATTGTTCTGCAACATCCATCAAGATACGGAGATTTTGAACCTGAAAAATTTGATATTGCCTGTGACATTGTTGTCAACTCCGTTATTCTTGAATCATTGGGTGGAGACATAAGAAAAATCACTCTTGATGATTTCGGCGAACTTATACATACAACTCCAAACGGTAAAGAAGGCTCTGGGTTTACTGCTGAGGAAGTTTATGAAATGCTGCCTGCAATGAATAGTAAAAAATCAAAAAATATGAATAACAGTAAAAATCAAGCATGTTCAGGAAATGGCAACAGTTCAGGAGACAGCGTTAATTCAGAGGATAGCAGCGATTCAGGAGACAGCGATAATTCAAGAGAGGGCAAAGAATCCGGAAACGGTAAAGGTAAAGGCTTCAGCAAAGGTCCGGCAAAAGGTAAAGGACAAAGCCAAACAATTTCTTTAGAACGGACAAACGGCGTTTTCGACAGTCATGAAAAATGGAAAGATGTAGCCGATGATAACGCACTGAGAGAAAAATGGGTAAAAAGAATGATTGATGCAGCGGAGGCAATGAGTATCCGTGAGTCCTCAACCGAATGCGGTACTGTACCCGCTTTCGCACAGAGAATGATTAACCAGCTTAAGAAGCCTCAAACCAACTGGAGGGCAATTCTCGATGCTTTTATTCAGGAAGAAATCTGCGACTATTCTTTCAACCCACCTGACAGAAGATTTCAGGACTCGGATTTCTTTTTACCTGATTTCAATGAAAAGGATGATTCTGTGAAAAACATTCTTTTTATGATTGACACATCAGCTTCTATGTCTGATGAAATGATAACAACTGCAGTTTCTGAAATCAAAGGTGCAATAGACCAATTTAACGGAAAACTGGAAGGATTATTGGGATTTTTCGATGCAGATATAATTGAACCGAAACCTTTCGAAACGGTTGATGAACTTCTTTTAATCAAGCCAGCAGGCGGTGGAGGAACAGATTTTTTTATAATTTTCAACTATGTCAACGATAATATGTATCAGAATCCCCCAACAAGCATTGTCATTCTTACAGATGGTCACGCATTTTATCCCGACGAAGAAATCACAAACGGAATACCCGTTTTATGGCTCATAAATAATGAAAAGGTTACTCCACCATGGGGTAAAACAGCAAGAATTGAGGTATAAAAATATGTTATGTCCAACAAACAGAGTACTTGTAACTGACGGAAATTTACTTTATAACTGTTCCGAATTTAAAAAATTAAGGGGCAACGATATCAAAACAGAATTACCTGAAGTTGCCGTTATCGGTGTTATAGGTGGCCGGAAAGAAGTTACAATTCCAAGCTATTTCTGCGGTAAAAAAGTAAAACTGATTTACAGCCTTAATGTATATGAAAAAGGAGAAAACTTCCCTGAGATTATAGACGATTTTGTATTTATTCCGTCAACCATAAAAGCTGATGTGAGTTTTTATTATCCTTGTGAAAGGCTTATTCCCAATTCGGATTATCTTGTAAACACCAACAAAACAACTGCCGAAGAAGTTGCATTTGACGGTATTGCTTTTGAAAAAGATGTCTTCTGCGGTAACCGAAACCTGAAATCCATCACTCTCGGCATAGGAAAAATCCCTACAGAAAGTTTTATAAATTGCGAAAATCTTAACTTTGTTAAACTTACAGATAAATGCAGAGTTATTGGCAAAAAAGCATTCAGCGGTTGTAAAAATCTTCAACTTATAATTCTCCCTGACAGTATACGTAAAATTTTATCCGAGGCTTTTGCCCTTACCGACATTCAACTTATTGTAATCCCTCCTTCAGTTGAAGAGATTCTTCCTTATACTTTTGGAAAGTGCAAAAATCTCGGAATGGTATTCATTCCCCCGTCAGTTATAAACATTTCTAAATCTGCTTTCTACGATGTGAATCCTGATATGATTATTGCCGGTCAGAAAGGTTCATACGCTGAGATGTATGCTAAAAAACATAAAATCAATTTTATGCCGTTTGACAATATTGTTATCGAACAAGCAGTCGAAGATTTAAATCTTTACAAATCAGAAGAAATATAATATCATAAACATAAGAGGTGTTATTATGGCTGTGACATTAGATGATAAACTTGTTATCGGCGTTTCGTCGAGAGCGCTTTTCAACCTTGAAGAAGAAAATAGAATATATGAGGAAGAGGGCCTTGAAGCCTATTCCAAATATCAGATTGAGCATGAGAATGACATTTTGCAACCGGGTACTGCTTTTCCACTTGTGAAAGCTCTGCAGAAACTGAATGCTGACGGAAGATATCTGACTGAAATTATCATAATGTCAAGAAACACTTCCGACACAAGTCTTCGTGTTTTCAAATCTATTGAGCATTACGGACTTAACATTAGCCGTGCCGCCCTTGTGGGAGGTGCATCAATTTCCCCTTATCTTGGTGCATTCAAGACAGATTTGTTCCTTTCGGCAAACGAAAACGATGTTCAGGAAGCAATCAATGCAAACATAGCTGCAGGTCTTATCTGCGACAATTCAAAGCTTCCCATAAATGCTGACGATGAAATCCCGCAGATAAGAATTGCATTTGACGGTGATGCAGTTATCTTCTCTGATGAATCTGAAAAAATTTATCAGGCGGAAGGTCTTGAAGCATTCTCCCGTCACGAGCAGGAAAACGCACAGAATCCCCTGCCTGAAGGACCTTTTGCAAAGCTTCTTAAAACAATTTCACTTATTCAGAAACAGTTTCCCGAAGGTGCAGTGCCTATACGCACTGCACTTGTCACTGCAAGAAATGCTCCTGCTCATGAGAGAGTTATCAGGACTCTGCGTGCGTGGGATGTCCGCATTGATGAGGTATTTTTCCTTGGCGGTGTTCAAAAGAGCGATGTACTTAAAGCCTTTGATGCCAACATATTCTTCGACGACCAGAAAGCACACACAGACTTGGCTTCCGAGCTTGTGCCGTCTGCAAGAGTGCCGTATAAGAAATAAATTAACCGCTATCAGCACACGCCGATAGCGGATTTTTTATTCAAAATAATTAAATTTCAGGTTGTATTTTTCACTCCATTTTTTCACAGCATTGTATAACGGTGTATTTTCTTTCATCCTTTTATCGGTTATTATAAAAAGAACTTTTCCTTCAAAAACATGAATTGCTGCAACGATTTCCCCCTGATAAATCACAGCTGCCACGGAAGCATCATACCAGCCCATAGATTTGTTAAGTTTCATTCCTGTTACATAAAAATCGTTCATTGTAATCAGATTTCTGAAAGCAAACTGCCCTATAGAACAATTTTTGATATATCTGGGCATTTGCGGCACTGTTATGTCAAATGATGTTACGGCACCAAAAAACTGATCTCCGTAAATATTTTCTTTTACTTTCATTTTCCATATATAATCCTGTCTTTTGTATTCGCCCATAGAGCAATACTTTTCAGCACACAGGTTCAATCTGAATGTATGAGAAATGAGCAATTCACAGAATCTTACTTTCACTTCTTTCAGACATAAGGCTTTGTAAAAATGAATGTATCCTTCACAAGTATGCAATTTCCCCAGAATGTGATAAATATTTTTATCCACCAAAACACGACACAACAAATTCACATCTTTGAGTACATCATAAATCTTTTCACATTCTTTTATGTAGAAGAAAAGTCCTTGATTATCCAGAAAAATTCTTTTAACTGATTTCACATCAGGCAAAGATGATTCTTTTAACACCTG
>JAZOAY010000132.1:0-7971 GCA_045595725.1 Acutalibacteraceae bacterium
ATTGACATATTTGTACCTGTGTCACCATCAGGAACAGGGAAAACATTTAGTGCATCAACCTCTGTCCTGAGATTGTTAATATTGTTTGACGCTGAAATAATTGCGTCAACAATTACCTTTCCATTAATCATCAGATAAACTCCTCAAAATTTTATTCGCCTTTAAGACCGTCTACAAAAACGTTGACCTTGTTAACTTTAATTCCTGTGGCATCTTCTACGCAATAGCGTACTTTTTCATCGATGCTTTTTACAATCGCTCTGATGTTTACACCATATGTTACAACAATGTGCAAATCAATTGAAATGCCGTCATTATCTTTATTTACAACTACGCCTTTATCAATATAAGAACGTTTACTGAAAACTTTTGAACGGATACCTTGCTGAACGTTACCGTCAGACATACCTGCCACACCAAAACACGAAGTTGCAGCGTTACCGATTAATTTTCGGAAGTAGTTTTCGCATATATCAATTTTACCGAGATGATTTTCCAGAGTTATCATTCTCACCGCTCCCTTACAGTTTAATTATAATTATTATACTACATTTCTGTAACATAATCAAATAACTTTTTATTAAATTTAATGTAATTTTTACTTTTTCTTTAAATATTATATATTATTGCCCCTTTTAGGTTTGATTTTTATGCATTTATATGGTAAAATTTTATCAGTATTAAGAAACGGAGATGTATATTTATGGTGTGGAAAATTATTTTGGGTGTAATTCTGTTGGCAATTGTCATAACGGCAATCAAAGCATATTTCTTTAAGCCAAAAAAGAGCGAGCTTGAAAGACCTCCTCTTGAACCGGAAAAAGCTGATGCAAAAAGAGCTGCAGAAAATTTGAGCAAGGCTCTTACTTTTCAGACAATAGCAAGAACAAACCCGGCCGAAACGGAATGGGAAGAATTCAGAAAATTCAGAGAGTTCCTCGAGGAAGCATATCCCCTGATTCACAAAAATCTCTCAAAAGAAATTATTACTGATGCAAGCCTTATTTACCGTTGGAAAGGCAAAAACAGCGAACTGAAACCAATTGCTCTTCTTTCTCATCAGGACGTAGTTCCGGTAACACCGGGTACTGAAGGAGACTGGAAATATCCTGCTTTCAGCGGACACAACGACGGTGAATTCATCTGGGGCAGAGGTGCTCTTGATATGAAAAACCACCTCATCTGTGTTATGGAAGCAATCGAAACACTCCTTGAAGAAGGATATCAGCCTGACAGAGACGTTTATCTCTGCTTTGCTCACGATGAAGAAGTTAACGATAACGGACTTTCAGGTGCAGTTGATATTGTGAAAACTCTCAAATCACGCGGTGTGCATCTTGACAGCGTACTTGATGAAGGCGGTGCTTTCCTGACAGTTAAAGTTCCGGGTATTATCGACCAGACAATCGCAGGTATAGGTATGGCAGAAAAAGGATACAGTGACTACAGAATTACGGTACATGCAAAAGGCGGACATTCATCTCAGCCTCCCGTACATTCAGCTCTCGGTGAAATTGCGAATGTGGTTCGTGACCTTGAAAACCATCAGTTCAAAGCAAAACTTATGCCATTCATGATGGATTTATTCACAAGTGCAGGTAAAAGAGTATGTTATCCCGCAAGACTTGTTACATGTAACATACCTATACTTAAACCGATTATCCTCGCAATATGCAAGAAAATTCCGCCTGCAGCATGTCTCACAAGAACAACTACTGCAGTAACAATGGCAAAAGGAAGTCCCGCATCAAACGTACTTCCTCAGAGTGCATCAATTACAGTTAACTTCCGTCAGATGCCCGGCACAAGCGTTAAAGATGTTGAAAATCATATCAGGAAAGTTGTAAAAAATAAGGATATTGAAATTGAACTCTTAGGTTGCAAAGAAGTTTCACAGTTCGCAACAAAAGATTCTCAGGCTTACAGAGCAATTGATGAGATTTGCAGCCGCACAGACCCCAAGAAAAACTTTGTTGTTCCTTATCTTGTAATGGGTAGCACAGATGCTTACCATTATGGTGAAATATGTGATAATGTACTTCGTTTCTCACCTTTCAGAGTAAGTGCTGAACTCCTTATGAGAACACATGCAACAAACGAATGTTGTCCCGTAGATACACTTGAAGAAGCCGTTGCTTTTTTCAAAAGATACGTTAAATTGGCTTCAAAAGAAAAAGAAGAAAGATAATATATCTCTCATATATAACACCGTCAAAACGCGTTCGGAACGTTCTGACGGTGTTTTTTTGGCAACATATGGTGGCATGACAATTTAAATTTAAATTCATATGTGCCAGAGCATCCATATTGCTGACGAGCTTGATCGTTAGCAATATCACTTAAAATGCCGGCACGTCAACAAATTCCCAACAAAATTTTTATTTTGTTTAAGAATGACGCGATTTGAATTGTTGTGGTAAATTATAACTGTAGCATTTGTTTCGCTTGGATCTATATCAACTGACGACAAAAAAGCGAGTATCATAACGATACTCGCTGATTTTGATATTCAAGACTTAATTATTCAGCCTTTTTTCTTGTGCAAACATATGCACCAGCTGCTGCAACTGCAAGAACTGCAAATGCTGCGATTGAAGAAGCCTGACCTGTTACAGGGATTTCAGGAGCTTCTGTTGTTTTTTCTTCTTCAGTTGTTGTTTCTTCAATTTCTTCTTCTACATCACCTGTGTAGATACCGATGATAGCACTACCAACTGTTGATGAACCGAGTTTATCCATGATGGGAGCTGTGTCGATACCATATTCTTCGAGTCTTGCACAAATTTCGTCAACAAGACCGGGAACTGCTTCTGAAGAAACGATTTCTACATCTTCAAGACCATATTCTTCAATAGCATCAAGTACGATAACTCTAACGTTTTCCATGTCAGCGCCTGTAAGTTCGCTGATAGCTGTAACAACATAGTCAACAGCTTCGTCTGCTGCTACTGTGTCTGCACCCTCAACGATATCGCCGAATGCATCGTAAAGTTTGTCGCCATTGATCTGAACTGCATTTGCAATTCCTTCGAGGTCGCCTTCGCCTGCTGCGTCAACGATTTCGTTTACAAGAACATCGAGATCCTCGCTATTTGCTGCTGCTGTTTCTTCAGCTGCGAATGCCATTGTTGAAAGAGCAAGGCAAAGAACAACTGCAAGAAGAACACTAAGTACTTTTTTCATTTCACTACATTCCTTTCACTAATGAATAATGGGTATTTGTTCACCCTACCAACATAGAATAGTATACTTCATTTAAAACATAATGTCAATAGGTTTTATTATATTTTTATATCCAAATTTTGGTATATTATGATGTCTTGCTTCGGTCAGTTTGCCACATAAGGTAAACATCATTGCCACTTGTGTAGAAAGTGTCCGATGAAACTGCATTTCCCTCAACAAAACCGCAGGCCGGAGATTTAAGGGCTTCAACGAACGCATCTCTCATTTCGGCATCTTTCAGCGTAATGCGAATTTTCATTTTTAGCTGACTTCTGTCCGCATATTTATCGAGTCTGCCGGGAACAAAACCTGTAAGCCACCATGTATCCTGATAAGGTCTGACGAAGAGTTCTTCTCCTTTGTTGTAGCATGTATAACCGATTTTCAGACGTTTACTGTCGTCATTACATACATACTGCGAGGTTGAACTGCCTTCTTCTTTAAAATATACACCGGCTTCCGCGCCGAGAAGAAGGAAGCCATACTGTCCCTTCCAGAACTGTACAAGCCAGTCATATCCGCCATAATTGAATTTCACTCTGACCGTATCGTACCAAAGGGCAACATAACCACCCAGGGTATCGTAATATTTGTTGTAACCGAACTGACGTTGCCACGGGTCAGAAGAGGAGTAGAATACTCCGCTGGCAGCATCCCAAATAAATCCGAACGCTCCCGCCTGCTGTGAAACGGTATCGTCAGTTATAGGTGTCTGTGCTGTTATCTTGGTAGTTGTCTCCTTATTAGGGGGAGTAACACCCGGAATATATGAAGGTTTAGTAACCGGTTTTTCATTTTTAGATGTTATTGTTTGTCCTTGTTTATCTGTAACTGCCTGTGTTTCAGTTTCGCCGTTTATATTTGTAACTAACTGAGACTGAAGCTCTGCGTTTTCCGAATCCGCATTTCCGATAATCTGAAATGATGTAACTGTCTCTTTTGTAACATTTTCATCTTCGTTTTCTCTGTATCGTGCAATAAACACTGCACTTGTGCTTGCAACTACGGCAATTGCCACAAAAATTGCAACCAGATTAATTATTTTACTTTTATTCACCAAATCACCTCCCTGTGATATACAAACGCTTTTTGCATATGTATTATATCACCAAATTTCCATAAGGTCAATTATATAAAATAAACAATAATTAAGAAATATGATAAAGGTCGAAAAATCCGGGGCAGCGGAAACTCGCTGTCCCGGACTGAATTAATTTTTATAAGACGTTACCTGAGTTTTATCTATTAAAAAACTTTACTCTGGTCGATTTCACCTTCGAAGTTTGCATAACTGTCGAGGATATTTACGTCTTTTACATCAAGGTCGCCTTTACCGTCAAGGTTAAGAGCGTACCACTGAGCGCTACCGTTAGCAAGTGTGATTTCGCTTGCCTGATGGAGGTCAAGGTAGATTGTATCCATGATATCAACAATACCGTCACCGTTAGCATCACCGAAGATAACAACTGTGTGTTCTTCTGCAACTGTATTTGTTTTCTTGTCAATAACTTTGATAACTGAACCTGTACCAACAACACCGGGAACTACAGTTTCAACCTCGATTTCACCTATCTCAGCGTCAGTTGTAACATACGTATCAAGAAGAGTATCAACAGAAAGGTTTGTAGCAAGGCTGTAAATCATACCTGCAGCTGTTTTAACATTCTGATCAATTATTTCAAGTGTGGGAGCAATTGTTTCAATGAAATCTTCAAGGCCGTCGATAGCTGCCTGAAGGTCTTCAACAAGTTCGTCAATTTCAACCTGATAGTCAATTGTCCATACATTAGCTACAAATTCTTCTGCTCTTGCAATGAGATCGTTGAGACGTGCAACTGAATCTTCTGTCTTACCTTCTGTATCAGCAGCCTTAGCATCAGCAAGTTTTGCGATAAGATCTGTAAGGTCAGCAAGTTCAACTTCAAGAAGTCTCATAGCGTCCATGAGGTTTCTTCTTGCTGCGTTGAGCATTGACTGTTTAAGTTCGGGAGATGCTGTACCATCAGCATTTTCACCTTCGATTGAAGCAAGTGTATAAGCGTAGTCACGAGCCTCTACATATTTGTTCCATACTTCTTCTGTAGGCAAGCCCTCAACAAAGATGCCGTCCATTTCTTTTGCTTCAGCTGTGTAAAGGATGTACTGAAGATGTACTTTAGCAGCGATATTCTGGTCTGCTGCAGCTTTATTCATATAGTGATCAATTTCATAAGCTGCGTTAGCATATTTTGCTGCATTGTAAGAAGCAAGGTTTGCATTTGCTTCTGCAAGGTTTGCATTTGCTTCGTCAATTGCTGCCTGATCACCTGATCCCTGTGCATTTGCAAGCTGCTGGTTAGCTTCTTCAACCCATGCAACTGCACCATTGTAACCGTCGATTACATCCCATGCATAATCAATAGCATCTTCAAGCTGGTCATATCTCCAGAGTTCATAGTCCTCTGATTCATTCCACTTAGATGCGTCAGATTCATATACATCATCGGGTTTTGAAATGATAGCTTCAGCGTTTTCAACGTGTGCCTGAAGAGCGTCAAGAGTTGTTACAGGATAGCCAGCGGGAGGAGTAATAACGTTGTAGCTGTATCCGCTTTCATCAATAAGAATAGGATTGAGGATGGGAAGAAGTGAATCCCAGAAATACTGATACTGACCTGCGTTGTAAAGACCGTTGAGAAGTCTTTCTGCTGTGCCTGCAAGGTTAGCATTCTGAATAATCTGATCAACATTTGTAAGTGAAGTTGAGATAAGTGCGGGCTGAGTATTTCTTGTAACGATAACGTTAAGAAGACCATTTGCAAGCCATACTACGAACTGAGGAACAGTTTTGTTAAGAGCACTTGTATTTGATTTGTAAAGGATTTCAAGAAGGTTTTCAAGGTCAAGGTCGAAGATTGAGCCAAGAAGACGGTTCATGATAAGGTCTTCTGAGCCTGTAACATTACCACCAAAGATCTGATGGAGAGGAACAGCTGCAAGAACTGTTTTGTCAATCTTTTTCCAGGGTGAGTCTGAATCTGAAACACCGCAGCCCTTGAAGAAACCACCGAACTGTTTCTCTGAAAGAGCCCAGTCAACGAGTTTCTTAAGAAGCATTTCTACGCCTTCACCGTAACCAATTTTAATGGGGAGTGCACCGTTGAGATAGTAAGCACCGATATCTGCTACCATTTCAAGAGCTAAGTCCTTACCGTATTCATAATAACCCCATTCAACGTTTGTCATATAGTCAGTGTTGATGTTAAGTTCTGCAATTAATGAATATGCAACGTAGCAAGCAAGCTGACCGATGTTGTCAAGAGGAAGGGGCTGACCATATGAATCTTCCCAAACAATATAGGGCATTTCAGACTGAAGGAACTGTTTTGCAACATATACAACTGACTGCTGAAGATCCATATCGTTGAATTCTTCAACAGAAATAAATTCTGAAGATGCAGGGAGAAGAAGTTCGCCAAGCTGTTCATAAAGAATTTCAAGAGTTGCTTCAAGGTTCTGCTGAAGCTTGTCGTTACCGCCGTCTACCCAGAAACTGTCACCGAGCCATACCTGATTGAGAACATAGTAAACGAAGTGGTTGAGTTCAGCGATAATACCGTTTGTAGGATCGTACTGTGCCCATGTGTAGCCTGTGAGATCAAGCTTTGAGATATCGATAAGATCCCATGCAGGATGGGGGTTAGCAGCTTTTGCTTCAGCAAGAAGTCCACCAAGATCATTTTCGATAAAGGGAATAAGAATATCTTTTGTAGCTGCATTAGCTGCATTTTCGATAATCTGCCAGATTGTCTGTGTGTTGATGTTTGTTTTGCCTGCCATTGAGGGAAGGAAGCCTTCTTCAATGTCACCATCAGCTGCTGTACCGCCGAGAAGGATTACGTCTACTGCATGCTGAAGGATCTGATCAGCAGTCCAGTTTGTACGTCCAGCGTCAGGATCATAAGATTCATCAACCATCGCCTCATAGAGCATATCTATGAGCAGTTCATAAACATTGAAATCAAGGTCAACGAATGACTTGATGAGACCAAGGTCAAGCTCACCTTTGATGAATTTACCTACGATACCTCTGTTAGCATTGAGGAAATAAAGAAGCTCGTAGAGAATATTAAGGTCAGTTTTACCTGCTGTACCTCTTCTTGTGCTTCCGAGAGCGTCAATGTCAAGGTCGCCAACGTCACCACCGATAAGGTTAGCAGCACTTTCAAGACCTGAAATTGTATCAAGAGCCTTGTCAACGCTTGTGAAGTCAAGTTTCATGACTGTGATGTCAATGTAAAGGTCGTCTCTCATGTCATAGAGCATTGCATCAACAAAGTCAAGAAGCTGAGAGCCTCTCTGTGCTGTTGTGAGAAGGGGTTTCTCATGCATGTCGTAGCCTGATGGAGACGCGTAGCTTGTATATGCAGCATTAACGCCGATGCTAACTGTTGAGAAAGCAAGGAGCATTACAAGAAGCATACACAACATTTTTTTTGCCTGTTTCATTTTGTAAAACACCTCCGTGAATATTACCCGTCATTACGTTCAGACGGGCTAAACGTGTGACTTATACTGCAAAGTTCTGTAACAATACTTTAGTCCTGAAAAGGGCAAGACCTACTTAAAGCAGATGTTCACACTACTTCGCAGTATCATATTACCACAGGTTTTGGAAAAAGTAAATAGTTTATTTATAAAAAATTATTAAGTTTGTCAGTTTTTTCTAAAAAAATCCGTCGAAAATATACATTTAGGTCAAAAAAT
>JAZOAY010000133.1:0-5227 GCA_045595725.1 Acutalibacteraceae bacterium
CAAGGAATTATATGTTCAGTCATGGATGCAAGGTGCAATCAGGTTTACACTTCTTTCTTTGAAAGCAATGATGAGTGTAAAGTGAATCGCTTGTCAGATGATGAGGCGATTTCGATTGATGAATTAGGCGAAAAAATAAAAATAATTGATAAGCCTGTAATTTTTGTTGGTGACGGAGCAAAAATCTGTTATGATAAACTTAAAACCGATGAAGATAACTTGTTTATCGCTCCTGAAAATGTAAGAAAACAAAGAGCATCTTCTGTAGCTTTATGTTCACTTACAAAAGAAACCAAAATGCCTTCGGAAATATCAGTAAATTACATCAGATTACCTCAGGCACAGAGGGAACTTACTAAAGAGCAAAGTTTAAGGAAAAATTGATTGGAGGATTTGTAAATGATAGCAATTGGATGTGACCATGGCGGTTATAAATTAAAGGAAGAAATTGTAGCACACCTTAAATCAAACAATGTTGATTTCAAGGATTTTGGCGTTTATGAGGAAAAAAGCGTTGATTATCCCGATATTGCAAGTGTTGTATGTGAAAGTATCTTGAACGGGGACAGTAAATGCGGAATCCTTGTTTGCGGTACAGGTATTGGTATTTCTATTGCTGCAAATAAACACAAAGGTATACGTGCAGCAGTTTGTTCTGATGAATTTTCTGCGAAATACACTCGTCTTCACAATGATGCTAATGTGCTTTGTCTTGGCGGTAGAGTAATTGGTCCCGGACTTGCCTGCGAATTAGTCGATATTTTTCTTAACACCGGTTTTGAGGGTGGAAGGCATGCGTTAAGGGTTCAGAAAATTACTGACATAGAAAACAAATTTTAATCACGGAGGTAAAAACTATGAGCAATAATGTGACAATTACCAATCATCCGTTAATTCAGCATAAATTGACAATTATGCGTAAAACATCCACTTCATCAAGTGAGTTCAGAGCCTTGGTAAGTGAAATTGCGACACTTATGTGCTACGAAGCAACAAGAGATTTACCTCTTAAAGAAATTGAAATCGAAACACCAATATGCAAAACTAATAAAAATATTCTTGCAGGTAAAAAACTTGCTTTTGTACCTATTCTCAGAGCAGGTCTCGGAATGGTAGATGGCGTTCTGAAACTCGTTCCTTCAGCGAGAGTAGGACATATAGGCTTATACAGAGACCCTGAAACGCTGATGCCTGTAGAATATTACTGTAAACTTCCCGCAGATATTTCTGAGCGTGAAGTTATCGTACTTGACCCGATGCTTGCTACCGGTGGTAGCGCTATTGATGCGATTACACAGATAAAGAAGCGAAATCCAAAATCAATTAAATTTATGGGCATTATCGGCGCACCAGAAGGTCTCGAAGCTCTTTGTAAAGCACATCCTGATGTTGATGTTTATCTTGCAGCACTTGATGAAAAGCTTAATGACCATGGATATATTGTACCCGGGCTCGGCGATGCCGGCGATAGAATTTTCGGTACAAAATAAGTAACATAAATAGTTATCTCCCTGAATATATATTAACTTGAAGAAGTTAAAATTCAGGGAGGTTTTTTTATGGATGTTAAAATTTACAGAAATACTCGAAGAAACAGCGGACATGTAGGCGGTTTTATCTTTGAGATAAAAAAGCATGTTCTTACTATAATACTTTACGTAATTGTCTTTGTCGGTTTGATATTGGGAAATTTTGTTATTAAAGAAACACCCGATGTATTTGCGATTGTGAAAAGTATTTTTGAAAGTTTTGTTTTATCTGTTTCAGGACAAACTTTGTTTAGAAGTTTTATAGTTCAATTTACTGCAAATGTATCGGTAATATTGTTGAATTTTGTGTTTGGACTGTGTGCAATTGGTTTTCCGATGCCGTTTTTTGCTTCATTTTTAAAAGGTATAAGCATCGGTGCTTTGAGTTCTTTTTTGTACAGTGAACATGGATTAAGCGGGTTTGGTTTTTGTATGCTTGTGTTTTTTCCTGTTCAGCTTATAACAACGCTTATATTGATTTTTTCAGGTAAAGAGAGCGTCAGAATGTCACTAAGATTGCTAAAAATACTTACAGAACAGAATTTAAAAGCAGGCGAAAGATATGAATTAAAGAAATATATTTTTCAATTCGTTTTATGGATTGTAATTACAGTTATAATTTCTTTCGTCTCTGCAGTTCTTAATGTATATGTTGTCAGACTGTTTGATTTTTAATCTTCGTTATCATTAATCTGAGTGTTTAATGGATTGAGGTTTACGGCTTGTCTCAATTGTTCGTCAGCCACATGAGTATAAATCTGTGTTGTAGAAAGATTTTCATGTCCGAGAATTTCTTTCAATAGTAAAACATCCACATCACCATGCTGATACATAAGTGTTGCGGCTGTATGACGAAGTTTGTGAGTCGAATAACCAAGGTTTGCGAGTCCTGATTTATCAAGAGCATTTTCAACTATTAACTGAACACTTCTTCTGCTTAGTCGTTGTTTATTTCGGCTGATAAAAAGTGCGTCCCTATCTTTTATACCATCAACGGGACGTACTTTAAGGTAATTGTTCAGAGCGGCAATGCATGATGCATTCAGATAAACTGTTCGTTCTTTATTCCCTTTACCTGTTACAGTCATGGAGTTATCATCATGGATGTGATTCAGATTGAGACCTACTAATTCGGCGAGACGTAAACCGCAATTTAGAAATAATGTAAGTATACAAAAATCACGTTCTTTATTCGGGTTTGAGTCGTTGTAAACACAGTTGAGCAGCATTCTGCTCTGCTCAAGAGAAAGGTATTTCGGAAGTGTTTTTTTGAGTTTCGGAGCTTCAAGTTCTCTGAAGGGATTTTCTTTAATTACATTTTCTCTTGAGTCAAGATACTTAAAAAAAGATTTAAGTGATGTAACTTTTCTTGCTCTTGCTGTTGAATCATTATTGCGCTCGTTTTTACAATACAACAAGAATTCGTATCCATCGTTCAATGTGATTTCATTGAGAAAATTTTCATCAATATCAGAAATATCAATTTCGTCGAATGAAGTATTTCTATCAACATATTTTTTACTGATTTTCATGAAACGAAAAAAAGTTCTCAGGTCAGATGCATATTCAAGAACAGTAAGTGTAGACTTGTTCCTGACAACTTCAAGATAGGTTAAGAATTTTCTGAGGAGATAGGGGAGATCTGCAAAATCTTCTCTTTTCATGTTAGCCTCCTAAATTTTAAACAATTCTTTTGTGTTATTACAAGCAGTATCAACAACGGTGTCGTAATCAAGACCTTTAATTTCTGCAATCATAGAAGCAGTATATTCAATCATGTCAGATGTACACCTTTTACCTCTCATGGGAACAGGGGCCATATAAGGGGCATCTGTTTCAAGAAGAATTCTGTCCATTGGCGTGAAAGCTGCAACTTCAACGGGTTTGACTGCGTTTTTAAATGTAACTGCACCGCCAAGTCCGATATACATACCCATTTTAATAGTTTCTTTTGCAAGTTCAACACTACCTGAAAAGCAATGAACAACGCCTTTGGGCTTGTATTTTCGCAAAATTTTGTATGTTTCCTCATGAGCTTCTCTGTCATGCACAATTATCGGGACATCAAGTTCTTTTGAAAGCCTGACCTGGCGTTCAAACATTTCAATCTGAATATCTCTCGGCGAAAAATCATAATGAAAGTCAAGTCCTATTTCGCCGATAGCAACTACTCTATTATGATCAAGAAGTGAAATGATTTTTTGATAATCTGCATTACTGATTTCTTCTGCTTCATGAGGATGAACACCCACGGCAGCGTAAATCCCATCATATTTCTCTGCTAATTTTACACTCATTAACGATGATTTCAAATCACATCCGCAGTTAATTATACCACAGATTTTATCCGAAAACAGACCGTCAAGCACGTCCTGACGGTCTGTTTCAAATTTGTCATCATCGTAATGAGCGTGAGAATCAAATATTTTTCCCATTTTGCTCACCTTAGTTTATCTGATTTTTGCACCAACGGGCATATCGTCTACAAATATTACTTTAACGTCATTGTCGTCACAATCTGCAGCAAGGATCATACCCTGACTTTCAACACCGCAAAGTGTTGCCGGTTTAAGGTTTGAAACAACAATAACTTTATGTCCGATAAGTTCATCGGGTCTGTACCAGAGTGCAATGCCTGATGCAACTGTTCTCGGATTTGCAGTACCGTCGTTAAGAGTAAGCTTGAGAAGTTTTTTTGCTTTCTTTACAGGTTCACATGCTGTGATTTCAGCAACTCTCAGATCAACTTTTGCAAAATCTTCTATGCCGATTTTTGCGATTCCGTCAAGTACGAGTTTTTCTTCTTCCTGAACAGTTTTGTTCTTTTCTTCAATTTCCGCAAGCATTTTTTCTGCATCAATTCTGTTGAAAAGGGGAGAAGGAGCAGTAACTTTGTTGTCTTTTTCAAGTGCGCCGAAAGTTTTAAGACTATCATAATCCTTTGCACTTGTATTAAGCTGAGCAAAAATCTTTTCTGAAGTCTTAGGCATGAAAGGTGAAAGTAAAATTGCTGTAAACCTGATGCTTTCAAGAAGATTGTAAAGTACAGTTGCAAGTCTGTCTTTCTTATCTTCATCCTTTGCAAGTGCCCAGGGCATTGTTTCATCAATGTACTTGTTACTTCTCTTAGCAAGTGAAATGATTGAATCGAGAGCATCACTTATTCTGTATTGTGAAATAAGTTCATCAACTTTACCTACTGTTGAAAGAGCGAGCGAAATAAGCTCATCGTCGACATCTTCACTAACACCGGGATTTGTGATAATGCCATCAAAGTATTTATTTGTCATTGCTATTGTTCTGTTGACAAGGTTGCCGAGAGTATTTGCAAGGTCAGAATTGTAGCGTTCAATGATTGTTTCGTAAGTAATAGAACCGTCTGATGTGTACGGCATCTCTGAAAGGAGATAGTATCTTACAGCGTCAACACCGAGAAGTGAAACGAGGTCATCAGCGTAAATAACATTGCCACGGCTTTTGGACATTTTATCTGTACCGAAAAGAAGCCACGGGTGACCGAATACCTGTTTTGGTAAAGGCTCACCAAGAGCCATGAGCATAATAGGCCAATATATTGTATGGAAACGCACAATGTCCTTTCCTATAATATGAACATCTGCCGGCCAGTATTTTTTATACTGTTCACTACTTCCGTCCGGGTCATATCCGAGTGCGGTAATATAGTTTGAAAGTGCATC
>JAZOAY010000134.1:0-13026 GCA_045595725.1 Acutalibacteraceae bacterium
AGATGAAAATGGTGAACTTGTTGACGGTGATAAAATTATTTCAATTTGTGCAAAGGCTTTTAAAGAAGAAGAACGACTTAAAGAAGATACAGCTGTTGTTACAGTAATGAGCAACATGGGATTTTTTAAATTTTGTGAAAAAAACGGAATTAACTGTCAGAAGACGAAAGTCGGAGACAGATATGTTCTTGAAAATATGCTTGAAAACGGGTATAACTTAGGCGGAGAACAATCAGGACACGTCATTTTCCTTGATTATGCAACCACCGGTGACGGTCAACTGACTGCACTGCAGTTGCTGAGAGTAATGAAGAAAAAGGGTAAGAAACTGTCTGAACTTGCGTCTGAAATGAAATCCTATCCTCAGGTAAATAAAAACGTACGAGTGTCACAAATGGGAAAAGTCCGTTTTTCAACAGATAAATCAATAAAAATTGCCATAGAAGAAGCAGAAAAAGAACTGGGGAATACCGGCAGAATTTTGGTCCGTGTTTCAGGGACAGAACCTCTTGTGAGAATTATGCTTGAGGGTGAAGATGAAGTTCTTATTGAAAAACTTGCATCTGAAGTGGCGGAAGTAGTAGAAGAAAGGTTAATGTAATTATGCGTACACCTGTTTCATGGAAAGATTATGAATTAATTGATTGCTCTGAGGGTGAGCGTCTTGAAAGATGGGGGAACATTGTTCTCATCCGTCCTGACCCTCAGGTGATCTGGAAAACAAATAAAAAACATCCTTTGTGGAAAAAAGCCAATGCCCGTTACCACCGTTCAAACAGCGGTGGCGGTCAGTGGGAAACATATACAAAAATTCCCGCAGAGTGGAATGTGAATTATAATGACCTTACTTTTCATATTAAAACCATGGGCTTCAAGCACACGGGATTATTCCCTGAACAGGCTGTAAACTGGGATTATATGACAGAAATTATTAAAAACGCTGGTCGTCCAGTAAAAGTTCTTAACCTTTTTGCGTATACAGGAGGTGCTACAATCGCCTGTCTTAAAGCAGGTGCATCAGTTACTCATGTTGACGCTTCAAAAGGTATGGTTCAGTGGGCAAGAGAAAATGCACAGCTCAGCGGCGTGGGCGATAAACCTGTCAGATGGCTTGTTGATGACTGCATTAAATTTGTTCAGCGTGAAATTCGCAGAGGAAACAAATATGATATTATCATTATGGACCCACCTTCTTACGGCAGAGGTCCGGGCGGAGAAATATGGAAACTTGAAGACGAAGTTTACAATTTCGTTTCTCTTTGCAAAGAAATCGTTTCAGACGATGCTCTTGCAATGTTCATAAATTCATATACAACAGGTCTTGCACCTTCTGTTATGCAGTACATACTCGGAAGCATAATGGTACCTGAATTCGGAGGAACAGTTTCAAGTGATGAAATCGGCATCCCCGTAACTTCATCAAAAATGGTTCTTCCTTGCGGTGCAACAGCAATATGGCAGAAATAAGGTAGTAGATATGGCTGAAGAATTTATAAAATTTGAAAATGTGTCTTTCCGTTACGAAAATGCAGAGGATGAACCTCAGTTGCCGTTGGCATTAAAAAGTATTGACCTTACTGTTAATAAAGGTGAATTAGTTGCAGTTCTCGGTCATAACGGTTCAGGTAAATCCACTCTTGCAAAACTTACAAATGCAATTCTTGTACCTGAAAGCGGCAAAGTTACAGTTCTTGGAATGGACACATCAGACGAAGATTTAAAATATGAAATCCGCCGAAAAGTGGGTATGGTTTTCCAAAATCCCGACAATCAGATAGTAGCGACAATTGTTGAAGATGATGTTGCATTCGGTCCAGAAAATCTGGGAGTGCCACCCGAGGAAATAAGAATAAGAGTTGATGAGTCTCTGAAAGCGGTTGAAATGTATGATTTCCGTCTTTCAGAACCTCATAATCTTTCAGGCGGACAGAAACAGCGTGTTGCAATTGCAGGAATACTTGCTATGAATACAGATGGTATTGTCTTTGACGAACCTACTGCAATGCTTGACCCCAGAGGCAGACAGGCAGTCATGGAAACAATATTGAAAATCAACAGAGAACAGGGTAAAACCGTTATGTTTATAACTCACTTTATGGACGAAGCAGTTATGGCAGACAGAGTTATTGTTGTAAATAATGGCGAAATAATAAAAGACGGCTCTCCCGAAGAAGTGTTCAGAAATGTTGATGAACTTAAAAGAATAGGTCTTGATGTTCCTCAGGCAAGGGAACTTCAATACAGGTTAGAGGCAGTCGGTATCAATATGGAAAACGAAGTTTTGTTTGAAGATGATTGTGTTGATGCCATAAAGAAATTATTTTAACGGAAAAAAGGTGTTGTAATGAACGTGTTATCCGTAAGGGGGCTGACCCATGTTTATGGGCAGGGAACGTCCTCGGAAGCAGTAGCATTAAACAATTGCAGTTTTGATATAGAAAAAGGTGAACTTGTGGGGATTATCGGTCACACAGGTTCAGGTAAAAGTACACTTATTCAGCATTTTAACGGTTTACTTAAACCTACAACGGGACAAGTTCTCCTTAACGGTCAGGATATAAATGAAAATAAGCAGACTATGGTGGCTTCACGTTTTAAAGTGGGACTTTGTTTTCAATATCCCGAATATCAGCTTTTTGAGGAAACTGTGGGCAGAGATATTGCCTTCGGTCCGAAAAATATGAAACTTACTGAAGAAGAAATTAACCGCCGTGTACTTAAATGCATCGAATATGTAGGTCTTGGTAAAGAATATCTGGATAAATCTCCCTTTGATTTGTCAGGCGGTGAAAAAAGACGTGTTGCAATTGCCGGTGTTATGGCAATGGAGCCGGAAGTTCTTGTACTTGATGAACCTACAGCAGGTCTTGACCCTCAGGGAAGAGATACTGTTTTCAATCTTATCCGCAATTATCAGAAGCAGACAGGAAGTACAGTTATAATTGTTTCTCACAGCATGGAAGATGTTGCTCGTCTTGCTTCAAAAGCACTTGTTATGAACAAAGGCGAAGTTGCAATGTACGGAACAATTGACGAAGTATATTCCCGTGCCGATGAACTTGTAACAATGGGACTTAATGTTCCGCAGATTACAAGAATTTTTATGAAACTGAAAAATGACGGTTTCCCCATCAATGGAAATATTTATACTGTTGAACAAGGTGTGGAAGAAATAATCCGCCTTAAAAAGGAGGGTTATTCATTATGATTAAAGACATAACTATCGGACAGTATTATAAAGCGGACTCTGTTCTTCATAAATGTGACCCGAGAACAAAGTTATTACTGACAATTGCATTTATTGTGGTAATATTTCTTTGTAAAAACTTTTTTGCATTAGGTCTTATGACATTGTTGACAGTTGTTTCAATGCTTATTTCAAAAGTTCCCGTAAAAATGTTTCTCAAAAGCATGAAACCGATAATACCTCTCATTTTACTTACTGCCGTACTTAATATTTTTTACACAACAGGCGGAGAAGTAATTTTTTCTTTCTGGAAAATTACAATCAGAGATAAGGCAATATTCACGGCAATATTTATTGCAGTCAGAATATTCTGCCTGATTATTGTAAGTTCATTACTTACTTACACAACAACACCTACAATGCTTACAGACGGCATTGAAAGGCTTCTGAAACCGCTTGATGTTATTCTGAAACCGTTTAACAGTTTCAGAGTTCATACACTTGCTATGATGATGACTCTTGCACTCAGATTCATTCCTACACTTATTGAGGAAATTGATAAAATCATGAATGCTCAGAAAGCAAGAGGTGCCGACCTTGAAAGCGGAGGAATTATGCAGAGGGCAAAAGCACTTATTCCCATTATAATCCCTCTTTTTGTATCTTCATTCAGACGTGCCTATGAGCTTGCTTTTGCAATGGATTGCCGTTGTTATACAGGTGGTGACGGCAGAACAAGAATGAAGCAGATGAAATTCAGACTCAGCGATTTGTTGGTCGGAATTATTTTTCTTTTAGTTTTTGCAGGTATTATTTTTATGAATTATAAATTTGTCCCTGTTATTTAATCGGAGAAAAACATGAAAAATTTTCTTTTGGAATTAAGTTACAAAGGTGATGCATATCACGGTTGGCAGGTTCAGTCAAATGCAGTTACAGTTCAGGAAAAGCTTCAGGATGCAATTGAAGCGGTTTTCGGAAAAAGGGAAGATGTGAAAGGTTGCAGCAGAACTGATTCAGGCGTTCACGCAAATGTTTTCTGTTGCAATTTCAGAACAGAAAAAGAAATTCCTGCCGAAAAAATTCCTGCTGCATTGAATGCGAACCTTCCTTTTGATATTTCCGTTAAATCATGCAGACTTGTGCCTTATGATTTTCACGCAAGGTATGACTGCAAAGGAAAAGAATATGTGTATAAAATATGGAATTCACAGGAAAGAAATCCTTTTTATAACAAACTGTATTACCATTATAAATACAAAATTGATATTGACTTGCTGAATAAAGAGGCACAGGATTTTGTAGGTGTCCATGATTTTTCATCTTTTTGTGCGGCGGGAAGTTCGGTAGAAGATATGACAAGAGAAATATATTCTTTCCGCGTTGAAAAAGCAGGGGATGAAGTTTTCTTTTATGTAAGCGGAAACGGATTTCTTTACAATATGGTGAGGATAATGGTTGGTACATTGCTTGATATTTCAAGCGGTAAAATTGAAAAAGGAAGCATTAAAAGTATTATTGATTCTTGCAATCGTGAAAATGCAGGTTTTACCGTTCCTGCGGAAGGATTGTACCTGAATAAAGTTTATTATTAAGAAAGGAAAACTGCAATATGAAAAAGAAGAACTTAAGTTTCATAGGTAAAATTCTACTGGTAATTATTGCCGCTGTTTCAATTATCTTTGTTGCGGCAAGCAGTTTTTCTAATGTTACTTTTTCAAATCTTACAGGCGGTGTGAAGTCCTTTTTTCATAACATGAAAAAAGGTGACGGTTACCCTTATGAATGTTCGGCACAGGGACCGAAAAAAGAGGATGGCATAGGTTCATATCTCGCAATGGTTGACGATTCAACCGTAGTTTTTCTGAACAAAACCGCAAAAGAAGTGTTCAGATTCGACACTACATATACATCTCCTGATATGGCAATATCAAACGGACGTGCGTTGGTTTATAACAGAGGCTCGTCGTCTTTTATTGTTACCGGACAATCTGATTTGCTTTATGATGCAGATGATACTGCAGGTAAACTTGACGGTGCGATTATAACGGGTAATATAGGAAAAAACGGCAGTCTTGTTTTCGGCACATGGACTGATGAGGGAACAAGTAAATTCGTTGCTCTCAATAAAAAATTAGGAACAGATTTTTATTATGTTTTCGGTAGTGACAGGGTGTTGTATGTAACATTATCCGATAACGGAAAATATGGAGCATGTGCAGTTTTCGGCGTTGAAAATGCATCATATTACTCTACTGTTTATATCTTTGATTTTGATAAAGAAGAACCTATACAGAAAATAAAACTGTCAGGGGAAACAGTCGTAAGGCTTGATTTCCTTAAAAATAAATCTCTCAGTATTGTGACTGACCTGAAAAGAAGAGAAATTTCTGTTAAGGATAAAGAAGAAGACAACGTTGTGGATTATTCGGCACATTCACTTGTAGGTGTTGATTTTGATTTATCTTCAAAGAAAAGTGTTCTCTGTTATTCAAAATACGGAAGTACGTCGAATGTGATATGTGCTTTTTATAAAAACGGCAGTGAAAGCTGCAGAATTGAAGATATTGAAAATGTTAAAGCAGTAAGTTGTGATTCAAATACAATTGCCGTGCTTACCGATAATCAGATTTTATGTTACGGCTTCAGCGGAAATCTCAAAAGCACCATCGACCTTACATTCAACGTTGAGTCAATCAAACTTGAGTCATCAGGATTGTATCTTTTCTCAGGTTCTAATGTTTACAGGACAAAAATCGGTCGAGATTTTGTTTTTGAAGCAGAGTAATTTATGAATTTATTTTTAAAATTTTAATCTTTTCATTAATTTGGGAAAATGTTCTTGATAATTGAATTTTAATGTGTTAATATTTTCTTTACGGAGGCGAAGAAAGTGTTTAATTTTGTTGACTGGATTATGTTGGCATTAGTTATATTCTTTGTTATCACAGGCATCAGAAAAGGTTTTGTACGGACTTTTCTTTCGTTCGCGGCAAGAATTGTTTCCTTGGTTGTGGCATATTTTGTGGCAGATACGTATGCTGATGTTATATATGAAAAGTTTTTCAAAGAAACCTTTATGAATGCAATTGAATCAAATGTAGGTTCTGCGTTGACGGGAGATGTTTCTGCGCAGATACATACAGCGTGGTCCAATTTGCCTCAGACTCTTTTGAATATAGGCGACAAATTCGGTCTTGATATGTTAGCAATTCACGGTGAGCTTGACGGAATTGATGTCGGTCAGCAAATGTCATCTGTTATAGAAGAATCAGTAGCAGGACCTTTGGCGGTAGCTGTTTGTAAAATAATTATTTTTACAGTAGCATCAGCTGTCATTTCTTTTGTGCTTGCTATTATTGTGAATTTGTTATGCAAAGTTGTGAAACTTCCTGTTTTGAAGACTGCTGACAAGTTATTAGGTGCAGGTCTTGGCTTGATTAACGGCCTGGTTTGCGTGTTTATTTTGTCATTTATATGTACAATTGCATCTGGTCTTATAAGTCCGTCAGAACTTTCTGATGCAATCAGTTCATCGTATATTATTGATATGTTTTCTTATGTTAATATTCTTGTGTAGGAGTGTGTATTTTAATTGAAAGAGTTATTTAAGGGATGTCTGACAATACCCAATTTACTCAGTGTAATCAGAATTTTGCTTGTTCCCGGATTTGTGTATTTCTTTCTTCAGGGAAACCGTACAGCTGCAATAATTTTACTTGCACTTTCAGGCCTTTCTGACTTTTTTGACGGTAAAATTGCAAGAAAATATAATCAGATAAGTGCATTGGGTAAATTACTTGACCCGTTGGCAGACAAACTTACTCAGGTTGCAATAGCAGTAGTGTTGTTCTGGTTTTTCAATTCGTCTTCAGTACATACACTGCAGTTGTTCAGTTACGTTTTCCTTGCATTTCTCGGCAAAGAAGCTTTGATGTTGGTCATGAGTGCTGTTATGCTCATGTTAGGTCTGAGACCTTGTGCAGCGGAAATATACGGAAAAGTTGCAACGTTTACTTTCTATGTCGTAATGATTGCAATTATCTGTTTCGGACCTGAAGTCGGTGCATTTATTGAGTTGTTTGTAATGCCAAACTGGCTTGTAATGGCACTTGTTATAATTTCTTTAATATTGACAATAATTGCTCTTGTGAGTTATATTCCTGATACTTTAAGACAGTTAAAAGGACGTAAAGATAAATTTAAAGGGGAAACCAAATGAAAAAAATGATGTGCAGCAGATGTCATGAAAGACCTGCAGTTATATTTATTACTAAAATTGAAGGCGATAAGTCTACTCCTGAAGGACTTTGCATGAAATGTGCTTCAGAGCTTAATATCGGACCAATCAAGCAGATGATGCAGAGTATGGGAATTACTGATGATGACCTTGAAGCTGCAAGTGAGCAGCTTGAAAACATGATGGGAATGATGCCTATGGGTGACGAAGACGATGATGATGATGAAAAAGACTTTGAACCCGGTGGCGCACAGTCTATGCCTGCTGAATTTCTGAAAAACTTCCTTGGCGGAGCATTCAGTCAGAATAACAGCTATAGCGAAAATAATCCTCTTCCTGATTCCAATAAACCTTTTGAAAACAAAAATGATAAAAAGAAAAAGGAAAAAGAGGAAAAAAATAAAAAGAAAAAGAGAAAATTCCTCAGCCTTTACTGTACAGACCTTGTTGCTAAAGCAAAAGAAGGTAAAATTGACAGAATTATCGGCAGGGAGAACGAAATTTACCGCGTTACACAGATTCTTTGCAGAAGAACAAAGAATAACCCATGCCTTATCGGTGAGCCGGGTGTAGGTAAAACTGCAATTGCAGAAGGTCTCGCGCTTAAAATTGCTTGCGGTGACGTACCTGCAAAACTTGCAGATAAAGAAATACATCTTCTTGACCTTACCGCACTTGTGGCAGGTACACAGTTCAGAGGTCAGTTTGAAAGCAGAATAAAAGGGCTTGTTGACGAAGTAAAAGCAGAAGGTAACATTATCCTTTTCATAGACGAAGTTCACAACCTTGTTGGTACAGGTGACGCAGAGGGTTCAATGAATGCTGCAAATATTCTGAAACCTGCATTGTCGCGTGGTGAAATTCAGATTGTCGGAGCTACTACATTTGATGAATACAGAAAATTCATCGAAAAAGATGCAGCACTTGAAAGAAGACTTCAGCCCGTAAAAGTTGTTGAGCCTTCAATTGATGATACGTATAAAATGCTCATTGGCATCAAAAACTATTATGAGGATTTCCACAGAGTTAAAATAAGTGATAATCTTGTATACAGTGCAGTTGTTCTCTCTGAACGTTACATCAACGACCGTTTCTTACCTGACAAGGCAATTGACTTACTTGATGAAGCATGTACAAGAGCTAACCTCAGAAACAAGGCAATCAGCGACCTTGAAATCAACGAAAAGAAAATTCTTAAACTTGCTCAACAGCAGAAAGAACTTGAAGAAGATGCTGAAAATATTGACTATGAGCAGATTGCAAAAATTAAAGCTGAAATCATAGTCTGTGAGGAAAAGCAGAAAGAACTTGCAGTTCTTGCAGGCGACAATGCTGTAACTCAGGATGACATTGCTCATGTTATTGAATTGTGGACAGGCATTCCCTCAAGCAAAGTTATTGAAAGCGACCTGAGAAAGCTTTCTGATATGGAAAAAAATCTCAGAGGTAAAATAATCGGTCAGGATGAGGCAATTGACCTTGTGTGCGCTGCGGTAAGACGCGGCAGAGTTCAGCTCAGTCCTCGCAGAAGACCTTCTTCATTTATTTTTGTAGGACCTACAGGTGTAGGTAAAACTGAACTTGTAAAACAACTTGCAAATGAACTTTTTGATTCTCCCGAAACTCTTATCAGACTTGATATGTCAGAGTTTATGGAAAAACACAGCGTTTCAAGAATTATCGGTTCACCTCCCGGATATGTGGGATACGACGAAGCAGGTCAGCTTACTGAAAAAGTAAGAAGGAAACCTTATTCAGTAATTCTCCTTGACGAAATTGAAAAGGCACATCCGGATGTAATGAACATTCTTCTTCAGATTCTTGATGAAGGAAAAATTACAGATTCACATGGCAGAAATGTCAGCTTTGAAAACACAGTAATCATCATGACATCAAATGCAGGCAGTGAACGTAAAGAGGGTGCACTCGGTTTTGCTAAAACTCAGAATGAAGTGAATAAAGATAAGGCAATGAAGGCTCTTTCTGAATTCCTCAGACCTGAATTTATCGGCAGAGTTGATGAGATTGTTGTATTCAACGACTTGACAAAGGCAGACTTTGAAAAGATTTCTGTTCTCATGCTTTCAGAACTTATTGAGGCATTGCAGGATAAAGGAATCAAGTTTGAATGGTCAGAAGAAGTGCCGAAAAAACTTGCTGAATTAGTTGGTGACAAAAACGGTAGGGGAGCAAGAGACCTGAGAAACGTTATACGCCGTAATGTTGAAGATAAAATCGCAAACATTATGGTTGAAAAGTGTGATACGTCTCTTTCTTCTGTTACACTTTCAGTTGAAAACGACAAAATCAAAGTTGAAGCCGTATGATTTAATTTAAAAATATTCTCCAACCTGACATCCTTGAGAAAGCTGAGGATCCGGTTGGAGAATAGCAAAATTAATATAATTTTTTTCAAAAACCTATTGACATTTTAACTTTGTTGTGATAAAATAATCAGCGTTGTGAAACACATTCACTTGCGGGTGTAGTTCAATGGTAGAATCCCAGCCTTCCAAGCTGGTCGTGTGGGTTCGATTCCCATCACCCGCTCCATATTTTTATATGCGCTTCTAGCTCAGCTGGATAGAGCAACTGCCTTCTAAGCAGTAGGTCAGGAGTTCGAGTCTCTTGAAGCGCGCCACGAAAAAGCATCAACTTCGGTTGGTGCTTTTTCATTATGTTTTTAGTGAAAAAATAACCTCTGTTTATACCGCGAAAACGGCATAACAGAGGTTTTATTTGTTAATTTACTTTATCAGGTCAACGATTTCGGAAACTTTTCCGTTTTTTATATAAACTCTGGGAACACGTTTGCTGATGTTGCAGACAAACTCATAATTGAATGAGCCGGGCATACCTGCAAGTTCTTCAACCGTAATTTTTTCATCACCGTCAGTACCTACAATTGTAACAACATCGCCCTGCTTTACATCATGAATGTCTGTCACATCAACCATCATCTGGTCCATACATACTCTGCCGATAATAGGTGCAGATTTTCCTTTGATAAGGACTCTTCCTTTGTTTGAAAGACTTCGGGGATATCCGTCAGCGTAACCAATGGGTATTGTTGCAATTTTAGTCGGCTTTTCAGTTACATAAGTTGCACCGTAACTTACAGTAAAATCAGCAGGTGCGTCTTTTACATAAACTATGTGACTTTTGATACTCATAGCAGGAGTGAGAGAAATTTTAGTTTTATCAACTTCGTCTGAGGGGTAAAGCCCGTATGTGATAATACCGTTTCTCACCATGTTTGCATAAGCAGAGGGGAATTCCATAATACCTGCTGAATTGCAAAGATGTTTTACGGGGATGTCTATTCCTCCGTCTTCAAGTTTTTTGCAGAATGAGTCAAATTTCTCAATCTGTGAATATGTCATTGCCTTATCTTCCATATCGGCACATGCAAAGTGTGTATAAATACCGCTGACCGTAATGTTTTCAAGGTTATAAATCATTTTTATAGTTTCAAAACTTTCTTCAGAGGGGACAAAACCTACTCTGCCCATACCTGTATCAAGTTTTATGTGAACATCAGCCTTTTTGCCGAGAATAGCAGCAATGTCATTAAGCCTTTTTGCGTGACTGTATTCAAAAACCGTGCTTGTTATGGCGTTGTCGATGAGTTTTACATAACTTTCATCAAAAGTATAATTAAGAATGAGGATTTTGCCGTCAATACCGTTTTTTCTCAGTTGCATTGCTTCTTCAGCCGTTGCAACACCAAAATTTGTTATGCCGATTTCTGACAAAGCCTTCGCAGTACGCAAAGCACCGTGACCGTAAGCGTCAGCCTTGATAATGGCAAGTACATCAACATTTTCGCCTACAGTTTTCATTGTCTCTTTCACATTATTGCAAATTGCATCGAGGTTAATTTCTGCATAAATTCTTCTGGGTAGCATAAAAACATCTCTTTGAAATAAATTTTATCCTATATATTATATAACTATATTGTTGAAGTGTCAATAATTCCAAAAATATTGGTAAAACAATATTGACAAAAAGGTGAATAAATGGGATAATGTTAAGGTATATAACTATTTAGTAAAGGGATGAAATTTATGGCAAAAGAACTTGCTAAACAATATGACCCTAATAATGTTGAAGACAGGATTTACAAATTCTGGCTTGACGGAAAGTACTTTCATGCAGAACCTGATGAAAGCAAAAATCCATACACAATTGTAATTCCGCCACCCAACATTACAGGTCAGCTTCACATGGGACATGCACTTGACAATACTCTGCAGGATATTCTTATCCGTTTCAGAAGAATGCAGGGATATGATACGTTATGGCTTCCCGGTACAGACCATGCTTCAATTGCAACAGAAGCAAAAATCGTTGAAGCTATGAGGAAAGAAGGTATCACAAAAGAAGATATCGGCAGAGACGGTTTCCTCAAACGTGCATGGGAATGGAAAGAAACATACGGCGGACGCATTATAGAACAGCTTAAAAAGCTTGGTTCATCATGCGACTGGGACAGAGAACGTTTCACACTTGACGAAGGTTGCTCAAAGGCAGTTCTTGAAGTTTTCTGCCGTCTTTATGAAAAAGGCCTTATTTACAGAGGCGAAAGAATTATCAACTGGTGTCCCCATTGTCTGACATCAATTTCAGATGCTGAAGTTGAATATGAAGACCAGGCAGGACATTTCTGGCATCTCCGCTATCCTCTCAAGGATGGTTCAGGCTATGTTGAACTTGCAACAACACGTCCCGAAACACTTCTCGGTGATACAGCTGTTGCAGTTAACCCCAATGATGAAAGATATAAGGATATTATCGGTAAAACACTTATTCTTCCCATAGTTCACCGTGAAATTCCTGTTGTTGCAGATGATTATGTTGAAATGGATTTCGGTACAGGTGTTGTTAAAATCACTCCTGCACATGACCCCAATGACTTTGAAGTTGGTAAACGTCATGACCTTCCCATTATCAACGTAATGACAGACGATGCAAAAATTACAGAAGATTATCCCAAGTATGCAGGTATGGACCGCTTCGAGGCAAGAAAAGCAATTGTCAAAGACCTTGAAGAGGAGGGCGCACTTGTAAGAATTGAGGATTACAGCCATAACGTTGGTACTTGTTACCGCTGCGGAACAACTGTTGAACCCAGAGTTTCACTTCAATGGTTCGTAAAAATGGAACCACTTGCAAAACCTGCCATTGAAGCAGTTGAAAACGGTGATGTAAGATTTATTCCCGAAAGATTCAATAAAAACTACTTCCATTGGATGAGAAATATCCGTGACTGGTGTATTTCACGTCAGCTCTGGTGGGGTCACAGAATTCCTGCATATTACTGTGAAGAATGCGGTGAAGTTACGGTTGCGAAAACTGCACCTGAAGCTTGTCCGAAATGCGGCGGTAAAGTTTATCAGGACCCCGACACACTTGATACATGGTTCTCATCAGCATTGTGGCCATTCTCAACTCTCGGCTGGCCTGATGAAACAACTGACCTTAAACGTTATTATCCCACAAGCACACTTGTTACAGGCTACGATATTATTACATTCTGGGTTTCAAGAATGATTTTCTCAGGGCTTGAATACATGGGCGAAAAGCCTTTCAGCGATGT
>JAZOAY010000135.1:0-25760 GCA_045595725.1 Acutalibacteraceae bacterium
GTATGTCCGAGGGCATCTACATAATCTGATACATAGTCGTCACCACATACTGAACATACATATGTTGTATATCCCTTATCTACGCATGTGGGTGCTGTTACTGTTGCTTCGTATGAGTGGCCAAGAGCATCTACAACTTCCTGTGCTACGAGTACTTCGCCGCATACTGAACAGTGTTTACCTTCTGTAAGACCTGTTTCTGTACATGTAGGTGCTACTGCTTCGTCAATTACTTCTGTATGACCAAGAGCATCTACAACTTCCTGTGCTACGAGTACTTCGCCACATACTGAACAGTGTTTACCTTCTGTAAGACCTGTCTCTGTACATGTAGGTGCTAGTGCTTCGTCGATTACTTCTGTATGTCCGAGTGCATCAATGTCAGTTTCTGTATATGTGTCACCGCAGTAACATGTATACTTTGTCTGTCCCATTTCTGTACATGTAGGTGCTTTAACTACTTCGCTTTCATATGTATGACCGAGTGCGTCTACATAATCTAATACATAGTTGTCACCACATACTGAACATTCATACTTTGTATAACCTTTTTCTGTACATGTGGGAGGTGCCACTGAGGGTTCATACTGATGTCCGTATGCAGGAACGTCAATTGTTTCTCTGCTGAGTTCTGCGTTACATACTGTACAATATACTACGTTGTCGTATGAACCTGGTTCTGTACATGTAGGTTTAACATCATTTTCTTTAACTACTGTGCCCGCTGTATGACCGGGTGCATTAACTGTGATTGTTTTACGGCTGAGTTCTTTGTTACATACTGTACAATAAGTTACATTATCGTAAGAGCCGTTTTCTGTACATGTAGGTGCTACTTCTTTTTCTACAACAATATCACCTGCTGTATGACCGAGTGCAGGAATTGATTCAGTTTCAGTAACACCGCACGCACAAGTTCTTTCTTTAAGACCTGTTTCTTCACAAGTAGGCTGTTTTGTAACTGTCCATTCGCCTGAGTGTCCTGTTGCAGGAATACTCTCAGTATCTCTACAGCCTCTTGAACAGATTCTTACTTTTTGGCCGGCCTCTGTACAAGTGGGAGCCTTTCTTGTCTCCCATTCGCCCCACTCATGACCGAGTGGATCTGTGTAACTGTCCTTGTAAGAATCGCCACAATCAGGACAAGTCCATTTTGTGTAGCCCTGTGCTTCACAGGTAGGCGCAATTACTGTTGCTGCGTAAGGATGGTCAATTTTGGAAACAGTTACCGTACTCCTTGAAAGCTCTGCGTTACATACTGTACAATAAACAACAGAATCATATGAGCCTTCCTGTGTACATGTGGGAGCTACTTCTTTTTCCTTTACTGCGCTGCCTGCCTTATGACCAAGTGCAGCGATATCAGTCTCGGTAATTGTTGCACCGCAAAGACATGTATATCTTGTCTGTCCCATTTCTGTACATGTGGGAGCTTTAACCTGTTCGCCAACATGATATGTCTTATAATCGCAACCGCTGTTTGCGAGAGCATTGTACGCTGCAAGGAGATTATCGTCAGCAGCCTGTGCAAGTTCACAAGCTCTCTGGAAGCCCCAGGTTGCATTCTGAACTGCATAAGCTACCTGTGCTGCATCGTCCAGAGCTGCAATAAATGCGTTCCATGTTGCATCTGTGTAGTGACCCTTCTGAACATTAGATCCGCCACCGTCGAGACCAAGCGCCTTATTAATGTAATCCTGTGCTCCGGTCACGTCGCTTGATGCACGGTAGTACATTACATAGTTACTAAGCCAAGCTGAACCACGGTAGTTAACACCGTAGACATAATAACCTGAGGGAGGTGCTGAAAGGCTGAACCATGTAGTGTCAACATTTCCTGTGCCGTACATTTCAACGTATTCCCACTGAAGAGCCTGTGTAGAAGCTGTGGGTGGGGGATTACCAGTAAGATCCATAGCTGCACTTGCAGAACTTGCACCATTTGTAGCGTGTTTGGTTGTTTTCTGGTGTGAGTTCAATGAAAGACTATCCTGCTGAACATAAATTGAGTTCAGAGAATTAAAACTAGTGATCTCATAACGATCGCCGGGTGTTGATGGAGGATTACCTGAATCGGAACCTACAGCACCTGACTGTACGCCTGTACCCGATACGGCACCGTAGCCGTAACCTGTAAGGTTCTTCCATATTGTTGTTCCGCTTGTATTCTGTACATCATAGTTAATGGTGTATCTGACTGCGGAGTTTACAGATGCAGCGATAGAACCTGTAACACCGAATGTTGATGTACCTGTTACTATTGCACCTGTTGAGTAGGAGACGCTGAGAGCTGCATTACTGTTGTAAGGCATTACAGCTGAGATTGAATTAATCTTAACGCGGTAAGATGAATTAGATACCTGAACAGTAAGGCTTGTGTTAACACTTGTGCCTGTAGCCTGTGTTGCAGTCTGATAGAACTTAACCACAACAGGATTAATTGCTTCATAACCGCTACCTACTCTTGCTTCTGCAATAATTCCGCTGATGCCTACTGAGAACATGCTTGTAAGCATTAAAACAGCAAGAAGAATTGAGAGCAGTTTTTTGGGTAATGATTTCTTACTCATTTTTTGCATTTTCCTTTCTGAATTTTATTTGTCTAACATATAGACTTTTAGACATAATAAGTTTATCACTTCTTAATGCTTTTTTCAACCTTTTCTTGAAAACTTTTTGACTTTTTGTTAATTTTGTACAACTCTTTTATAAAAACTTTATCATCAAAACCATATATTGTGTCTTTATTTTTATTTTTTCAAAAAAAGTACAAAAAAAATGAAGTGTCATCGGACATTTTGCCGAAAACGCTTCACCTTTTTTAAGAAAATTTTAATCTTTGAGAGCAAAAAATGCTGAAAATGCTTTATATGCCATGTAGACATCAATTTTTGAAACCACTTCAAACGGAGCGTGCATTGAAAGAACAGGAACACCTACGTCAATTACATCAACATCAAGATTTGCGACGTATTTCGCAACAGTTCCGCCACCGCCGGCGTCAACTTTACCAAGTTCACCCATCTGCCAGATAACACCCGCATCATCAAAAGTTCTGCGTACTTTACATACAAACTCAGCACTTGCATCTGAAGTACCGCCTTTTCCGCCTGAGCCTGTATATTTAGTAACAACAATACCTCTGTTTGCAAAAGATGTGTTCATCTTTTCAAAAGGCTGAGGAAATGTCGGGTCAAAAGCTGCATTCACGTCTGCTGAAAGACATTCTGATTTTGACAGAACATCATGTGCCTGAACACCCGCCTGACGTGCAAGGTCTGCAATAAAATAGGGCAGATAGAAGGATTTGAGACCTGTGTTTCCGTCTGAACCTGTTTCTTCTTTGTCTGTGAGAACTGTAAGACAAGTAAACTCAGGATTTTCACAATTGACAGCTGCCATAAGAGAGGGATATGCACAGACGCGGTCATCGTGACCGTAACCGCCGATAAGACTTCTGTCAAAACCAATATCACAAACTTTCATTGCAGGGACACATTCAAGTTCCGCTGAAAGGAAATCTTCTTCAACAATGCCGTACTTTTCATTGAGAATGTTCATTATATTAAGTTTAACAAGTTCACTGCCTTCGTCATCTTTGAAAGGACGTGAACCTACAAGAATATTAAGTTCCTCACCCATAATACCTTCACCCAGAGTACGTTTCATCTGTTCACGTGCAAGATGAGGAAGTAAATCAGAAATTACAAATTTAGGGTCTGAATCATCTTCACCAATATTAACATTGACTTTTGTTCCGTCTTTAAGAACAATTACACCGTGAAGAGCGAGAGGAATTGCAGTCCACTGATATTTTTTGATACCTCCGTAATAATGAGTCTTGAAGAAAGCCATTTCGCTGTCTTCATAAAGAGGATTAGGTTTCAGGTCAACTCTTGGAGAGTCTATGTGTGCCGCAGCAATTTTGACACCATCTGCAACACTTCTTTTTCCGAACACGCAGAGAATAAGAGCTTTATCTCTGTTATTGTAATAAACTTTATCTCCCGCTTTGTAAGATACGTTTTTGTCAAAGGGAACAAAACCTTTTTTCTCGGCAATTTCTATTGCAAGAGCACATGCTTCGCGTTCTGTTTTAGCTTCTCCCAGATATGCTTTGTAGTCTTCGCAGAAATCATCTGCTTTTTTTATTTCACTTTCTTCCATGCGAAGAACTGCATTCTTCGGTTTCATAAAAAGTTTTTCCTGTAAATCTTTTGCACTCATAATTTATCTTCCTTTCTTACTTTCTATAAAATTATACAGTTTATTCAGTTCATTTTCAAAATCTTGCACACCGTCATTAATTATAATTATATCCGCATTTCTCAGATAAAATTCATCATCTTTCTGTGCATCAATTCTTCTTTTTGCATCTGTGACTGACATATTGTCTCTTTCTATAATTCTTTTAAGGCGAATGTCCAACGGTGCAAACACAACTGCAATATAATCACAATCATTTCTTATACGGCTTTCAAGAAGTGCCGCAGCATCAATAACACAAACCTCGTATTCTTCAATCTTTGCAGTTTCAATTTCGTCAAGAATTTTTTCTCTTATAACAGGGTGAGTTATTGCATTTAATTTTTCAGTTTCTTCACGTGAAGAAAATGCTTTTTGAGCAAGAATTTTTCTGTCGACTTCTCCGTTATATTTCACAACATCTTCACCAAAAGTTTCTTTCAGTTTTTCAATAACAGGAGAATCGGGAAAAAGAATTTCTCTTGCAACCTTATCTGCATCAATTATGTAACAGCCTTTTTCTTTAAGCAGAGAACAGACCATACTTTTACCTGCACCGGTTTTACCTGTCAGACCTAAAATAATCATAAACACTCACCTCTTACAGTTCAATAACTTCGAAACCTGCCGAGCGAAGCAGTCGGTTATAAACTGCAAGTCCTACTCCTTCGTCCGAGGGACAATGTGCAAAAGCAACCTCTGCACCTGTTTCATCAAGTTCTCTCAATGCATCAAAAAGTCTCTTCGCCTGAGAGGAAGAATCATCACTTCTTCCGTAAGTTACACAGGGAACCGAAATTTTATCTTTTTCATCTTCAAAGCAAAGTGCCGCTGATTTTTCCTTATGTAAGGAAATATATTCTATATATTTCTCCGTGCTTCCTTTAAGGATTATAACTTTAATTTTCGGAGCATAATGCTTGTATTTCATGCCGGGAGATGAGGCTTCGGCATTTTCTTCAAGTTTTGATTTTACGGCAACGTCAATTTCAATTTCACCTAAAACTTCTTCAAGCTGTTCGGGTGTTATTCCGCCGGGACGAAGAAGTCTGGGCTTTTCTCCCGCAAGAGTTATTACAGTTGATTCAAGACCTACTTCACATTCTCCGCCGTCAATTATGAGTTCAATTCTGCCGTTCATATCATCAAAAACATATTTTGCATTTGTGGGACTTGGACTTCCCGAAAGATTTGCTGACGGAGCTGCAATAGGACAGCCTGATTTTTTTATCACTTCTCTCATTACAGGATGTGACGGCATTCTTATTGCAACCGTGTCAAGTCCTCCGCTTGTACGCATGGGAACTTTATCTGATTTCGGCATAATAATTGTAAGCGGTCCCGGCCAATATTTTTCTGCCAGAAGCTTTGCTTTTTCGGGAAAAACTTTTACAAGAGAATACACTTCTTCAAATGAAGAAACATGAACAATCATAGGATTATCTTTCGGTCTTCCTTTTGCTTCAAAAATCTTTTCAACAGCTGAAGCATTAAGTGCATCTGCACCAAGACCGTAAACCGTTTCTGTAGGCAAGCCAACCACACCGCCGTTTCTTATTATAACGGCAGCATTTTCAATTGCATCTTCAGTTGCTTTCAGAATTTTTGTTTCCATTTTATTTTTCCTTATTCTTCTGCTTTTAATTTTTCTGCTGTGTCTGCAGTAATAAGTGCTTCAACAAGTTCATCAATATCCCCGTTGAGCATTGATTCGAGTCGATACAAAGTCAGACCTATTCTGTGGTCACTTATTCTTCCCTGAGGATAGTTGTAAGTTCTTATTCTTTCACTTCTGTCACCTGAACCGACCTGACTTTTTCTTTCACCTGCAATTGCATCATTCTGTTTTCTTCTCTCCTCATCAAGAATTCTTGAACGGAGAATTTTCATTGCCTTGTCTTTATTTTTATGCTGACTTCTTTCGTCCTGACATTCAACAACAGTACCTGTAGGAATATGTGTAATTCTGATTGCAGATTCTGTTTTGTTGATGTGCTGTCCGCCTGCACCGCTTGAACGGAAGGTGTCAATCTGCAGGTCTGCAGGATTTATTTCTATATCAACATCTTCTGCTTCGGGAAGCACCGCAACAGTAACGGTTGACGTATGAATTCTTCCCTGAGATTCAGTTTCGGGAACGCGCTGAACACGATGGACGCCGCTTTCAAATTTAAAGCGTGAGAAAGCACCTTCACCTTCAATCATGAAACTGACTTCCTTGAAACCTCCGAGTTCGGTTTCATTTGCACTCATGATTTCTGTTTTCCAACCTTTTGTCTCAGCATACATACTGTACATTCTGTAAAGAACTCCGGCAAAGAGAGATGCTTCTTCTCCACCTGCACCGCCTCTGATTTCAACAATAACGTTTTTATCGTCATTGGGGTCTTTAGGCAGAAGAAGAATTTTTAACTCTTCTTCAATAACAGAAATATTCTCTTTTGCCTCTGCATATTCTTCCTCAACCATCTCACGGAAATCTTTATCCTGTGATGAATCTTCAAGAATAAGTTTCGCTTCATCAAGAGTTTCTTTTGTTTTTTTATACTCTCTGAATTTTTCAACAACAGGCGTGAGAGTTTTCATTTCACGCATGAGTTTTTTATATTTTTCCATATCTGCAACCACGTCGGGGTCGCAGAGCATTTCATTTACGTTTTCAAAACGTTCTTCAACTTTTTCCAACTTATCTAACATAAATTAATCCTGACTTCCTTCCTCAGGTCTGATTATTTTTCTGATATTTTTTTCAATTTTCTGTCTGGGTGACATGACTTCGTGTCCGCATTTTTCGCACTTGATTTTGAAGTCCATGCCCACCCTTGTTACCGCAAACCTGTCACAGCCGCAGGGGTGTGATTTTTTCATTATGATTGTATCGCCAACTCTTACATCCATGACAAATTCACCTCCTGAAATTATATTGTATCATAAAATGTTATAAAATGGAATAAGTATTTACAAATAAGATTATGAGGAGCAAAATTTATGTTTAAATATCTGCCTGAGGGCAAACTTGTAAATACAAAAGAAAATATCCGTTCGCTTAAAAGTCCCGACACAATCAGAGATGCTTACAAAAGCGGAAAAGTCCTTGAAGCCAGAGTCATACTGTGCGACAATGATCACAATCTTCACGTTGATTTAGGATGTATGTCAGGAATAATCCCCCGTGACGAAGGTGCAATAGGAATAAGCGAAGGCACAACGCGTGACATTGCACTTATTTCAAAAGTCAACAAGCCTGTCTGTTTTATTATTACCGATTTTGCTTTTGATGATTACGGAGAAATCTATGCTCTTCTCAGCCGTAAAAAAGTTCAGGAAGATTGCATAGAGAATTATATTTCACAACTCATTACAGGAGATATTATTGATGCACGGATAAGTCACATGGAACCATTCGGAGTTTTTGCAGATATCGGTGCAGGAATAAATGCTCTTCTCCCGATTGACAGCATTTCCGTTTCACGCATTCCTCATCCCAATGTAAGATTTTCTCCCAACCAGGATATAAGGGCAATTGTAAAAAGCCGTGATGAACTTGGCAGAATTGTTCTCAGTCATAAAGAACTTCTCGGTACATGGGAAGAAAACGCGTCAAAATTTTCTGTGGGAGAAACAGTCCCGGGAATTGTCAGGTCAACCGAAAAATACGGCATCTTTGTTGAACTTGCACCTAACCTTGCAGGGCTCGCGGAACTTACGGAAAATGTTTTACCCGGTCAAAGCACAGCAGTATACATAAAAAGTATTATCCCCGAAAGAATGAAAATCAAACTGATAATCGTAGATTGCTTTGATGCAACATATCCCCCTCAGAAACTGAATTATTTTACAGATGAAAACCATATTTCATATTGGAAATATTCTCCCATGAGTTCAGAAAAAGTTATAGAAAGTTTCTTCTGATTTTCTTCAAAAGTGTTATCGAATTTTTCCACATTGTATATTAATTTGACAATTTACACAACCTATTTTTTCAAAATTAAGTTAAAATTACTCTCAATATACAAAATGAGTTGTGTAATTTGACTCAAAAATACTATTTTCAACCCTTATTTTTTGCGCTGAAAATATTCCAAAACAATGCCGTGTGTGACCATTCAAAAATCTACAGTTTTTAACAACAATGCTTCTTGCCTGACCGGTATTGAGCATTGTTGTTTTTAACTCAATTTCTTCGTTTCCATCAAAGGTTGGCCGTTAATTACAACATCCTAACACACAGAGTAAATACACATATCAACTATTATAAAATTGGAAAAACAGTCTTTCGACTTCGAATTAAATCTTTTAAAACTACCGCTCTAAAAAATTAACCTCTGTACACCATAAAAATCATGAATGCAGTAAATTTGTAAACACCCTCAGTAAAAAAACTTTGTTCGCCTCTGTTAAGCGCCTTCTGCAAAGTTTCCTTATCATAGTTTATCTCGTCATTAAAAACAAAAATCATTTTTTACATTCTTTCTAATATCTCTTGTTTATTGCTGAGTTTCTGGCAATTCTTTTCAACCATAAAAGAATTCCACTCTATTGCCAACTCTTGATTATAGCACTGTTCTGTGTTATAATGTAATTTGAAAGCAAGGAGGTGTCAACGTTGGAGAAATCAAAAGTATATTTTGTTCAAACCGGCTGTGTCTTTAACAATGAATATTACTTACCCTATGCTGCGGGCGTTATTGCAGCCTATGCCTTTAACAATCAAAAAATTGCCACCTCTTATGAATTGGCAGATATAATATATAAATGTGAGGATTTCAACGCAACCCTCAATAATTTTAAAAATCCGTCAGTTGTTGCTTTTTCCAACTATATGTGGAATTGCGATTTCAATTTGGACTTAGCTCAAAAAATCAAGCAGCGGTTTCCCGAATGCATTATAATTTTTGGTGGTCATCAAATTTCCAACCCTACAGAATGGCTTGAAAAATATAGTTTTATCGATTTTGCCATTTTTGGCGAAGGTGAAACCATTTTTTCTGAAATTCTTATTAATCTTTGTACTAAAAAAGAATATAGCACCATTCCTAATATCGCATATCGTTGTAACTCACAAATAGTAGAAACCAAAAAGAAAAATATTTGCGAAAATATTAATAATTTTCCCTCACCATATACTAGCGGAATTTTTGATAAAATTATTCAAAAAAACTCATCGGATTCTTTTGCCGCAATTGTAGAAACCTCCCGTGGATGTCCATATCACTGTGCATACTGCGATTGGGGAAACTACGAACTTCCCGTACGACAATTTTCTGTTGAACGAATAAAAAAAGAAATTGAATGGATATCTAAAAATTCAATTGTTTTTGTAACAATTGCCGACTCTAATTTTGGCTTGTTTGAGTCAGATGAAGAAATCATTGATGAATTTGTCCGAGCAAAAAAAGCATATGGATATCCCGTAGCAGTAGAAACTGCATTTGCAAAACATAATCCTGAACGAGTTTTTTCAATGAATAAAAAACTATTTGACAACAACATGACGCGCGGTGCCACTCTCTCAATGCAATCTCTTTCTCCTCAAGCACTAAAAAACATCGGCAGAAAGAATATCACTACAGAAAAGTTCTCACAACTTATTCGGTTATATGCAGAAAGCAATATTCCCTCCTATACTGAATTAATTCTCGGACTTCCCGGTGAAACATATGAAAGTTTTTGTGAAGGAATTGATACTTTATTGGAACTTGGTCAACACAATTCTATACATGTATTCTGTTGTGAAATCCTTCCAAACGCCATTATGGGTCAAAAAGAATATCAAGAAAAACATAAAATTGAAATACTCGAAAGAGATTTCAATTTGCGAAATGGCATGCAAAATGCTGGGATAAAAGGTAGATCTCAAATAATCGTTGGTACCGAAACAATGAATAAAAAAATGTTTCTAAAGTCCATCCTCTACGCATTCACCATTCAAGTGTTTCACAACTTTGGATTATGTAGAATCATTTCCTTATATTTACACCATGAGAAAGGCATAAAATATCATCAATTCTACAAACATCTCATTGATTGGTTAATTGACAATCCTCAGAGTTACACCGGTAATATTTTCAACAGATTTGCTGAAAAATATAGACTTTTTCTCAATGGAGAATGCTCCGACACATACAGAAACAATATTTTTGGAACAACACAATTTAATCTTTCTGATGGTGCTTTTTTAGAAATTGTACGACACTGCGAAAATTTTTATGATGAAGTTTCATCTTTTGTGGCTATGTTCTCTATGGACAATGAAACATTCAGCGAACTTATCAGATTTCAAAAAGCTATCATACGCAAGCCTTCAAACCCAAAAATTTGCGAAAACTTTTCATACAATTGGGTTGAATACTATATGAACCTTATCAAATTCGGTAAGGGAACCCTAAGAAAAGAGCACATTGAATTCACAGTTTTCCCGTCAGACGAATATAATGACTTGATTTCATATTCTGAGGCTATTGCAATTAAAGGGCGACGCACAGGTAGAAGTATTGTGCTGAACACGCCTAACGGGTTTACCGTAAGAACAATTATTAATTAGATACATTTATTCCATCATTCGTCATACATTTGTCAATAGTATAGGAGTCTGTTCTTATGTTCTCCTTTTTTCTCTAAATTAAATAAGGCAGAGTGTATTCGTTAAATACACTCTGCCTTATTTACTGTCTTTCCGATTCGTTTACCATACCAAACCGTAACCCTTGCATATTCCTCCCAATTGTCTATAGATGATTCTTGTATCCTTAATGTCAACTTCTTTTTGATGGGTAATGTATAATCCGGATCATACATATTATCAAAATACGATAACCAATCAAAATTTGTTTCAAACTCTTTTATAGGCTGTGCAGGCAATGAAATTATACTCTTTTGGTACAAATATAAATCCTCAAAAAGCAATTCATCATCAAAATATCTATAAACATATTTTTTTATTTCTTCATAGAAGTCATTGAGTTCAGCCACACAACAAAGAAACAAACCTTCATAAAACTCCCAGTAAACCCTTCCAAAACGAGGATCCCAAAAAAACAAATTGCCATCCCCTTTTAAAAACACATCAAAACTAGCGCAAACTTTATCTAGTATCCTCTTAACAACAACACTTTCTGTTTCTATCCATTTGTAAAGGTTCATATAAAAATCATAATATGGCACGTCCTTGGCTTTTCTAAGATAAATTGCGAAAAATCTAAGAAGTCCCAAACCATGTAATCCCTGCACACAAATTGATACTCTCTGTGCTTCACGCCATTCCTTCATATTCATAGTGCTGGTTTCCACAACAATTTCTGAATGTGATGCATATTTCATATCGTTGTCTACCGAACTATGCATCTGGTATAAAAAAGACTTGATTGTCTTCAATTTATATTTTTCTACAAAACTTTTTGAATACATTTTGGTGTTGGGCAAAAACTCACATCTATGAACATTTATATTGCTATGCTGGCCAGCCTCAATAACCTCAAAAAGGCCTCTACAAAAACTTTCTAAAGTTTCTCCCGGCAAGCCAAGAATCAGATCTGTATGTGTATACATCCCACTTTTACGGTATTTCTCAACTTGTTCTGAAAAATTTTTAATTGACATGTTTTTCCTGCCAATAATCTCAAGAACTTCTGGCGACATACTTTGTACAGCAAGAGATATTCCTCTATTAAGCGACGCCTCTTCTAATTTACTGTTGATTTTGAAAATTAAATCATCCTTATTTTTGGCTGCAGTTGTTTCAAATTTCTCAGGATAACCATATTCTTTTTTCAATTCAACAACATATTCAGCAATAAACTCATCACGCTCAAGAATACCAAAATTAGAATCACAACAAACACAGTACGATATTCCGTGCGTTGCCATCCACTTCAGATCACCTTTTATCCTTTCAATTGAAAACTGTCTGATTCCCGATTTATTACGCGACCAACAACAATATATACAACCATAAGGACATCCTCTGTTCGTTTCAATAGTAGCATCAAATCGAATATTCTTGTTCTTAGGATCATTAACTATATAGTCAAACAGTCCCATTATATATGGAGACGGATATCCTTCCAGTGAACAAACGTCACGTTTTTTCGTCTGTATTGGTACACCATTTTTCCTACAAGAAATGTTAAATACATTTTCTATTTCTTTTCCCTCTGATAATGCCATTAAAATATCATAAAAAACTTCCTCACCTTCGCCATGTATAAGCAAATCAATAAACGGATATTTATTAAGATATTCCGTATCATCAGTAACTTGAATTCCGCCAAAAACAATTATGCACTCCGGCCATTTTTTCTTTATAGCTGATGCTAAATCCAAATTATACTGAACACTCCACATATAATTTGAAAATCCAATAATATATGGTTCCTCTATTTCTTCAAGTAGCTCCTCAATTTTTCTTTTGGTAAAAATAAATTGGCACAAACGATATTCACGATTTATCTCTTCACGGCTAAAACTGTACGCAGCAATCGTTCCTACTGCATACGGCAAAAAGAGCGACCCTGAAAGATCGTTATTCGGCTGTACGAAATACACGTTTTTCATTTCATTTCCTCCTTTGTTTTAAAAATTATTTCAAACACTTTCTACTGCCCTGATGGTCTTTTTATTTCTTCTGCCGTACCAGATTATTTTCTTCGCGTAATTTTCCCAATCCGAGGGAACATCAGCTGCAAAAAATCTCAAAGAATTTTCTTTCTTTTCAAGTTTTGCTTCTTTGTTTGCAAGAATATTATAAAAATATTCCTTCCAATTATAACTGTATGTGGATTTCACATCGTTACCAAACGGAGTTACAATAAGATTTTTCTGATAGGACATCAGTTCCTTCATAATGTCTTCTTCGATACCGAAATCTTTTATAAATTCCTCTGACTCCCTATAGAAATCATCGAGTTTATAAATATAATCAAGAAGCATTGCCTCTTCATAAGGCCATGTGATATCTCCGAACTCACGGTTAATGTAAGACAAATCAACTTCACTTTCTGCCGTAGATTCAATGCATCTGCTTATTCTTCTTATTGTATCACCGATAATGCCTTCACGGTCTGAAAAATAATTTATAAATGAATTATAGAAATTGTAATATGGCACTCCCATTGCATTATGAAGATAAATTGCAACACATTGTAAAAGTCCGTGACAATGAACGCTCTGTATACATGCAGAAAATACAGTTGCTTTTACAAGGTCATCAGCACTCATTGTGGACGTTTCAATAATATATTCAAGGCCACCTGAAAATACTGCATTTGAAATTGCACAATGATTGATATTAAGTTTATTTATAGCGGTTTTTATGCCGAATTTTTTCATGTAATCTTTGTCTGACAGAGTTGAGTTAGGATAAACTTCACATCTGAAAACATTGATTGAGTCATGCTGACCTCTCTCAAGCAATTCGCATATACCTTCCGAGAAACTTCTGAGAGTTTCGCCCGGAAGGCCCAGAATAAGTTCCGTGTAAGTTGGTATTCCTGCTTTATGATAAAGCTCAAGTTGTTCTGAAAGTTTGTCCTTGTTCATGTTCTTGCGTGAAATATTTTCAAGAACAGTTTCAGACATGCTTTGGAAAGCAAGAGAAACACCTTTGCTCATTCCGACATCGTTGAACATTTTATTTATTGTGAAAATTCTTTCAGTTTTGTTTTTAGCAAAGCATGCACCGAATTTATCGGGGAAACCATTTTTCTTTTTAAGTGAAACCGCAAACTCTGCAATTTCTTCATCACGGGGGAAAAGACCGAAGTTTGAGTCAACACACATGCAATAAGAAATTTTATGGTCCGAAATCCACTCAAGGTCTTTCTTTACTCTCTCCATGGGGAATTGTCTCATGGGCAAATCGTAGTCACACCAGTCGCAAAATGAACAATGGTAGGGACAGCCTCTGTTTGTTTCAAGCTGAGCATTGAATTCCATTCCCTCCGGAACATTGAGAAGTTTATCAAAAATTCCCGTAAGATAAGGAGAAGGATAATTCTCGACACCCTGTGCTTTATCTTCAGTTTTTATAATTTCACCTTTTTCATTTCTGAAAGAAATATTGGGAATATTTTCAAGACTTTCTTCTTTATCAAGAACACGTAAAATTTCTGTAAAAGGTATTTCGCCCTCTCCAAAAATAAGAACGTCAATAAAAGGATATTTATAAAGAAAATCCGAGTCCCTTGCAATCTGATGTCCGCCAAAAATTATTACACATTCAGGATATTTTTCTTTTATATTTTTTGCCTGAATAAGGTTATACTCATAATTCCAAAAATAATTTGAAAAACCGACAATTGCAGGGTCGACAACAGAGGACATAACATCTTCAGTCTTGTCTTCTTTGAAAATAATTCCCGCAAGTTCATATTTTTCTTTTACATCATCGAACTGCAAAGCATAAGAGGACAACACCCCTACTGCATAGGGGAAATAAATTGAATTGCCAAGCAACGTATTCGGTTGAATGAAATAGATATTCTTTTTCACACATTTACCAACTTTCAAAATTTTCAATCAATATATTCAATCTTTTTAATAATATTCTGTCCGCCTTTTCTTCCGTACCATACAACTTTTTTTGCATATTCAGGCAAATCGGAGGGCGTATCGGAGGAGTCAATTTTTATAGTATTTTTCTTCTTTTCAAGAGGCATAAAACTATTCTTATAAATCTTTGCAAAATAAGAATAAAAATCAAAATTGAGTTGAAGGACGGTACCTTTTGAATAAGGATTTTTGACAATGTTTTTCTGATAAGTAAGAAGTTCCTCAAAAAGTTCTTCATCATCAAAATATTTTTTCAGAAAAAGTTTTGTTTCTTCATAAAACAAATCTCGGTCTTTCATTGCCTTGAGGAATGCGCCCTCATCCAAAGGCCATGTCAGTTCCCCATAAGCTTCTTCCGTACAGGTGAGAGAACCTGAACTTCTGAGAACTTCTTTATATTTTTCCTCGAGCCACAGATGAATTTTTCCACAGATTGTCTGAGGATTTTTCTGAGCAAACACAATAAAATCACTGTAAAACTGAGAATATTTTATTTTCTTTTCATAGTAAAGATAAATTGCAAGACATTGAAGCAAGCCAAGGTTGTGAAACGCTCTTACAAAAACTGCAAAAATATTGCTCTTTATCCACATTTCCTTCGACATTGTTGAAGTGGAAACAACAATACGTGAAAATTCAGTTATATCCTTTCTGTTCGGAACAACATGGTACTGATGCTGTTCTGTCACAGCGTATTCAATTTCATATTTCTTCATATATTCAGGGTCGTTCATGATGGAATTCATCAGAAGTTCGCAGTTGAAGAAATTAATTGACATGTGCTGCCCGCCCTCAAGAAGCTGTTCCATTCCGTCACAAAAACTTTCATAAGTTTCACCGGGAAGTCCCAGAATAATTTCCGAATAAGTACCGATGCCATTTTCTGAATAAAGGCTCATAAGTTCATGGAAACTTTCAAGAGGCATGTTTTTTCTGTAAATATTATCAAGAACATTCCGGTGCAAAGACTGAAAAGAAAGCGTTGCACCTTTGCACATTCCCACATCATTAAGACGTTTGTTAATTCTGAAAACCGTTTCTGCATTATTTTTTGAATAAGTTGCCTGGAATTTCTGCGGATAACCATTACCTTTATGCTTTTCAATCATATATTCAATAATATCTTCATCTCTTTCAAAAAGACCGAAGTTTGCATCCGCACAGTAACAGTATTCAATTTTCTTTTCACTCATCCAGTCAATCTCAGCTTTGACTGTTTCAATATCATAAAGCCTTACTTTTGCTTTTTCATTGCCCCAGTCACAGAAAGCGCATTTATTGGGGCAACCTCTGTTTGTTTCAAGAATCGCGGAAAATTCAAGTTCTTCATCTTCCACAAGTTTATCAAAATATCCTTCAAGATAAGGAGAAACTCTTTCGGGAATATCCGCTCTCATTTTCGGGGTGAAAATAATTTCCCCATCATTTTTATACATTATGTTCGGAATGTTTTCCACGTTCTCTTTTCCTGCCAAAAACAAAAGAAGTTTTTTAAAAATTTCTTCGCCTTCACCAAAAAGACAGTAATCAACATAATCCGTTTTTAAAATATCACTTTCTCTGTTAACCTGATGACCTCCGAAAATAATTTTACAACGAGGAAATTTTTCTTTTATTTTTTCTGCTAAAACTTTGTTGTACTCGTAGTTCCACACATAACACGAAAATCCTATTGCATAAGGCTCATCAAGAAATTCAAGGACTTTATCAATATCATTTTTTTTGTATATAAAAGATTTGAAAGAGTATTCGCTCTTTATTCTTTCATCGCTGAAGGCGTAGGCAATAAGTGAGCCTGCAGCGTAAGGAAAATAAACTGAATTTCCGTACTGTGAATTAGGCTGAACCATGTATATATTTTTCAGAGCGAATCACCTCTCTTCTTTTGTTTTTTTAATACTAAATTTCTTCTATTTTATTAGGCTGACTTGAGAACATCATTCTGCCGTTACGTCTGCCGTACCAGATTATTTCTTTTGCATATTCCACCCAATCCTTTGTAAAGAAAGGAGTTGAAAAACTATATGTTACCTCTTTTTCTTCAAGAGGAATATAAGCGTTACAGAGAATTGCATCAAAATAGTCTTTGAATTTATAACTGAACGGCACTGCATAATTGTTATGCTGCGGTCTTAAAACTACTGACATCTGATACCTGAAAAGTTCATCAAGAAGTTTTTCATCTTTTATAAATCTCTTTACAAAAACTCTCATTTCATCATAAAATTTCCCTGAATCATAAAGACAGCAAAGGAAAACCATTTCTTCAAGAGGATAAGTGATTTTCCCGAAAATATCTTTCTGGCAAACAAGTCCACCTTTTCCGTCAACAAAATTTCTCAGAACCTCTGATGTCATTTCAAACAAAGGTTTGCAAAAAGAACTTTCTTCTTCAATAAATTTATGGAGTGCGGTATAAAAATCATAGTAAGATATGTTCAATTCTTTTCTGACATACATTGCAATACATTGCATAATTCCAAAGTGATGGAAGCTCTGCACACATGTTGAAAATTCATTTGCCCTTATCCAATCTTCAACACTCATTGTATCTGTTCCCACAACAATACTTGATGCACCTGAAAGAACATCATCCATAATTTCGCAATGATATTGGTTAAGCGAGGTTGTGACTATTTTGATTTTGTACTTTTCCATATACTCAGGACTTGCAAGAGTTGAATTAGGAAGCAATTCACAATAATATGCACTTACTGAACTGTGTTGACCCAGTTCAAGAATTTCACAGAGCCCATGACAGAATGTGTCAAGAGTTTCACCGGGAAGACCTAAAATCAGTTCCGTATAAGTTGATATTCCGGAGTTTCTGTAACGTGCAATCTGGTTTGCATACTGTTCTTTTGTTATATTCACTCTGCCTACATTTTCAAGAACCTGAGGCTCTAAACTCTGCATTGCAAGAGTTGCACCCTTGCCGATGCCGTGGTCCGCAAGAAGCTTATTTATTCTGAACACCCTGTCCATTTCATTCTTTGCATAAGAAACCTGCAGACGGTTAGGATAACCTTTTGTTTCTTTAAGTTCCACCAGTTTGTTTGCTATAATTTCGTCACGTTCAAACATGCCGAAGTTTGCATCAACACAATATACAAATTCCATTTCATGTTCAGACATCCATTCAAGTTCTTTCAGAACTTTTTCAAGCGGGAACATACGTACCTTTGATGCAAGTTCACCCCAGTCGCAATAACAACAATTGTAAGGACATCCTCTGTTTGTTTCAAGAACACACGAAAAACGGTACTGTGTGTCTTTCAGAATATCATCAAAAACACCTGTAAGATATGGTGAAGGGTAATCTGAAATTGTAATTTTCTTTTCTTCTGTCTGAACGAGGTTTCCGTTTTTGTCTCTGTAAGATATGTTAGGAATTTTACTGAAATCTCCCTTTTTATCAAGGCAAAGAAGCACATCCCTGAAAGCTTCCTCACCTTTTCTGTGAACAAGAAAATCAATGAAATCATATTTTTCAAGAAATTCAGTTGTGGGAGGCACATGATGACCGCCGAACTGAACAATACAATCGGGATAAACTTCTTTCAGTTTTTTTGCGTATTCAAGATTATAGGTATAATTCCAGATAGAGTTTGAAAAACCGACAAAAGCAGGATTTTCAAGACTTGCAATACTTTCATCAATATCTTCAAGGCTGTAGATTATTCTTTTGAAATCATATTTTTCGACTATTCTTTTATCGTCCTTGGCAAATGCCACAAGCATACCTACCGCATAAGGCAGATAATATGTGTTGCCGTAAAGGCAACTTGCCTGAACAAGATATACGTTCTTCTTCATCTTTCAAAAACTTCCTTTTAGTAAGATATATCTATCTTTCTGACTTTACCCGTAATATAACCGAAATTATTTTTTATAAGATCGCTGACACTTTCTACTGTTTCTCCCTCTTTCATCACAACAAGGAGATAACCGCCACCGCCTGCTCCGCAAATTGAAACTGCATCTGCTTTTGTTTCAAGTAAGTAAGATGTGAGCAAGTCAATTTTTACATCTGAAACTGCAGGAGAAATTCTTTTAAGCAATTCAAAATGCCTGTTAAGATTTTCTGAAAATTCTTTGAAATCATTTTTCTCAATGCAGTGTATAACTTTTTTATTGAGTTCTTTTATTTCAGAATGTGCAAGGAGAGAGTCTTCTTTTTTTTCAAGATATCTTCCTGCAACATCGTTTACAATAAATCTTCCGAAATGTCTTTGCCCGGTAGGAACAATAATAAATCTTTCAGAAATAAATTTTTCAAATTCACGTGAAAGATTTATTTTTTTCACATGAGGAATTTGTTCAAAACCTGCATCTGTTGAAATTAATTTCAAGCCCTTTGTAAGCCCGCCTGTCTGGTCCTGCCAACCGCCGCCTGTTTTCATAATCTGTTCGGCAACAAAAACCATTCTGAATATTTCTTCATCGGTATATTTTTTCCCAAGTAACTCTCCGAGAACTTTAAAACAACCTCCGAGAAGTATACTGCTTACTCCCAGACCCGAGCCTTTATCAATTAAAGAAACTTCTGTTGAAAGTCTGAATCCGTCTTCAATTTCCGTGTCTTTATTTATGCCGACAGTTTCAAGAACTGCCCTGTGCAAATTAAAATCAGAAAGCTCTTCTCCCGTTTGTAACTTATCGAAAGAAAAAATCTCGCTTACTCCGTCGCTTGAAAAAACAATTTGTTTTTCCTTTATTTTTTCTGCCGTTACCTTTATAGGTTTTTCACCGTCAACGGTAACAGCCATATTAACTACTTCTCCGCCATTTTGCACACAATAGGGCATTGCATCTGTCCATGTTCCTGAAAAATTCACTCTTACAGGCAAAGAAATTTCCGCTCTTTCTTTTTTACACACTACACTTTTAACCATGCTGTGTTCTGAAAAAAATCCGTTTAAAATTTCCTCTCGTAATTTAAGGTAATTTTCATTGACTTTATATGAGGACATATCTTTCAGATATCTGCATCTGCTAAAATAATATTGCATGTCTGCATTTTCAGTGCAGTAAGCCATGCTCAGCTTTTCTCCTGATAACTGTGAAATAAATTTATTATAAGATTCCGTATAAGACTTTCCTCTGTAAAAACGCGGAATGTTCCACAATTCAACTCCGTCTCTGGTATCTTTCGGGTTTTCGTTAACGTCACACACCATCGTAACAAAACTTCCGTCACAAAGTTTTATACCGCAAACGGATTTTTCATCACCTATATTACAATTTTCTAAAGTAACGTCACATATAATTGAGTTTTTACCTGCTCTGCAATTCTCAAACAGACAATTATCAAGTACGGTTCCGTTTTCTATAACAGATTTTTCATCAACAACGCTATTGAGAATAAGACTTTCTTTTTTTTCTTTTGCAAGGAAAAAAATGTTTTCAAGTGCCTCTTTCATAGAACCCATATGAATAAATTTATCTTCAATAGGTAATATTCTAAGAGAAAAAGAGGATAATTTATCATACAGCTTCTTTTTCATTTGTCTGTGAGTTTCGTTTGAAGAATTGAAATAGTCATCATCAATTCTATTCGCAAGCAGAGCAACTATGTCGGGATAAAGATTTAAATCAACCTTGTCACGCGACAAAACTTTTGTCACGCTTTCTTCCTTTGCAAAATTTTTGAGAACCGTACAAAGCTCATCTTTAAAATAAATAAGCCCGGTGTCTGCAAGAACATTTTTTTCTCCGTATTTCTCACTCAGTTCTTTAAGCTTTTCAGCGCTGATTTTATGAGGATAAATATCCAGAAAACCTCTTTCGTCACGGTACATAACTCCGTGTCTTGAACCTGTATGAAAATCTGTTCTTTCTGCAACACCTGTATTATCGGTAAATTTATTTTTAATGTTTTTTGTGTTAACAGGGATATCGCTGCAACATACAACAACTCCCGAATCAAAAAGAGAAAAAAGTTTTTTTCCCTCGTGAACAAGTAATTCAAGCAAAGAAACTGTTTTACCGTCAACATAAAGATTGGCAAAAAGCTTTCCTCTGACGGCATAACAGAAAGAGCGTTTGCTCATTCCGCCTGAGTTTATAACGAGCAGTTTTCTGCCCGTTTCGTAAAACCTTTCAATAACCCCCAGAAGTGCACCGCCTGAACCGATTCTGCCACCGAAATCTTCATCACAAACAACAATAACGTCATCAAAACTTGCCTCTTTCATACCTGAGATAAGCTTCTCGCACAACTTTTTCTGTTCTGTTGTTCCCACCGTGACAATTACGGTTTCAGCGATGTTTTTCTTCATTCAACAAGTACCTCTTAGGTGTAAATCTGATTCTCAACGCAGTAGTACAAAAACTTATTGCCAATCTAAGCATAAACAAAACATTCACACTTGATTTACCATCTGTTCGCTTTTTGTATGTTGTAGGGATTTCTTCGTATTCAATACCAACTCTCAATGGTTTTAACGTATATTCATGTATGAATGTTGAAGGTCTGTCAAATTTTATTTTTTTGTATACACAAAGGGGATATATCTGATAAGCCGAAAAAGCATCCTTTGCTTTTATGTTAAACAGCAGTGCAACAAATTTATTCATAGCTCTGCTACCTATTTCATGAATAATACCATAGCCCTCAATTGTAGATTCACTAAGCCATTTAGACGCACAGATTATTCTTTCTGGATGAGCTTTTGCTTTTTCTATAAAAGCACTTATGTTGTCAGGATTTGTTTCCATATCTGCACCCATAATAACAAAATGTGAACTTTCAACCAACGATGGGAGTTCATAAATACATTTCAAGCTGTCATTTTCCCTCTGAATATAAAGTTCAACCTTTCTGTCCGTGCTCTCATCAATCAACTTTTTTGCTTCAAAATACCCAAGACAATTTTTAGACTTCGCTACAATAACGATCTTTTTCAAATCGACATCACAACAATTTTTTCTAATTTCTTCAACAGTTTTTCTCAGTAATTCTGTTTCATTTATTGTAAGCACAAAAATAGTAAGTGATTCAAATCTAAGAATATTTTCGCTCATATTAATCATCTCAAATATTCAAAATGAAGCCTGCAATATTATCAACGTCTTCATAAAAAATTCTCGCAGCAAGGTAAAAAAACAAAACTACAACAGAAATAAAAACAAGCAAATGTTTTTCTATTATACTATTTACTTTCGAAAGCGATTTTTTTGCATCTTCATTTCCACTGTTTATCATTGAAAATACTGCGATAGGAACAATATAGTTTGCTGTATATAAGTTATCAGTTCCACCCCGAGCAAATCCTACTATCGAAAAGGCATAACCGATAACAACAGCTGCACAAGTAAGATAAGGAGCATATGAATCATTTTTATCTTTACTCTTGAATATACCCTTGAAAAAGTAGATTCCGAAAACAGCTGTAGGAACAAGAAAAACGAAAATTAAAATATTCTCATAATCAATATGCTTGTAATAAATATGTTCAAAGAAAGTATATTTTTTTACAAAACTTTCAAATGCAGAATATTTTTCTGTAAGCATATTTCCGATAGACATTCCAACTGCTATGCTTATCACAGAAAGAACAAGCATGACGATTTTCTTTGTGCTTTTAAATGTGTTTTCTATACCACCTATAAAATATATCATAAGTGCCGGTATTACAAAAACGTAAATTGCGTTTTGTGCAAGAATACATGAGGCAAGAAGAAAAACTATGAGGTTTATTTCATTAAGTATGGCGTTTTTTTTCTTTAATGAAATGAGAATAAAAGCCAGTCCAAGATTTGCAATAAAAAGTACAATACAGTCAACCTGCTTTGCAAAAAATAATGGTTCTGCAATTAGAAGTACTGAAATAACAGAAACAAGGCTACCAAACTTCTTATTGAGTTTTGTTATAACAAGTGAAGCTAGAACAGCAAAAAGTACCAGCAATACAATAAGGGCAATGTTTTCATAAGACATGTTGAAACTTAATTTATACATATCTTCAATACCCAAATAATTTCTGTTTGAAAGCAACAATGTTCTTAAAAGGAAAAACAAAAATGTTAGTACGATCATGCTTTTAAATTTTTTAGTTTCTTTTAAATTCTCCATTTTCCTCACATCCTATAATTAAAAAATTGCTGATACGTAACACATTAAATATAAAACTACCATTATTGACAGCATAAGATGTTTTTTACCAAACATCTTCACCTCATTACATGTTTTGACTATTGCAGGCTGGTTTTTCACTACAAAATAAACCACAAGTCCTGCTTGAGCTAATATATTGTTTAGTAAAAATCTTCCAAGTTCCCAAGAGGTAACCAATAGCGGTATCGTAATAACAGGGGAAATTGCACAAAGAAAATAGATGAACTTTTGAAATTTATTTTTTTCAGTCTTAATAGTTTTTTTCCAAAAAATACCAAGTAAAACATAGATAGGAATTATCGCAATTATAATATTCAAGAAAGTCCTAGTCCCCATCCCCCAATACTTAAAAAAAGAATTCGAGACGGTTGATAAAATTTCATTAAAGGGAAGAAAATAATCGACGAGCCACAAATCAAAACTCTCGCGTGTTGATTCATCAATTTCACCTGCATAGCGAGCAAAATAATAATCAGCCATTTCAGTTGCGCTTTCAAAACCCACCCATTTTTCGGAAACAACTGCAAAAATTGCAACAGCAATAATTGACATATACGTTATGCCACAGATAATTCCGTTTTTGGCAGAAAATCCGTTCGAGTAGAACTCCTGAAGAAGAATAATTGTAATCAAAATCATATTCGTGAAAATAAATACAGGGCTAACCATTGTTGCAAGTGTACATATAAACGGTACTATCCATTTACCTATCTTTGTATCTGCTATATAAACAGAAAACAAAGTCAGTGCCCATACAAGCTTATCCAGCTTCATGTCCATGTAATAGAATTTATACGGCATGGGTATCATAAAAATCATAACTACGACAAAGAGAACTATCGGCAACCTTTCTTTGTCGAATCTAACGTTACATATAGCTTTACCTACACAAAGGGACATCCCAAGCATAAGCAACACTGAGAAACCTGTCATAACCCAACGGGTCAGGTCATCCGAAACTGTATCTGCAAACCAACTTATAACTTCACCCACCAGACCTCGTGAAATATAACCATGGTCGTAAGTATAAAGATAGTGAATAAGATAATAATCCTGTGCATGAGGCATAAGTTTTGCCAGAATACAATAAAGAAGATATCCTCCGAAAACTATAAACGGAAAAATATAACAGGCAACAGCCGATGAAAAAATTCCCGTGTTCGGAAAAAGATCTTTTTTTGTATTTTTTTTAGTAAAAAGCATCTTAATTTCCCTCCCAAAAATATACATACTGATACAGACTTAATGATACCACAAATGTACATCAAAGTCAATAGAAACACTTGGTACATAACAAAAACCTCAGCACCTACCAGTGCTGAGGTTTAACTCGATTTAAAAATTATTCGTCGTCTTCGTCTTCTTCTCTTTTTTTCTTCATTTCTGCAATTTTTTCAGGTACATTATTGAGAAGATAAACAACACCTACAATAATTGCAGTTACAAGGAATATTCCGCCGTAACCAAGGCCGATATTGGGAAGTGCATCTAAAAAGTTCTGTACATTAAACATTTTCAATTACCTCCTTAACTGTAGAACGCAAGGATAAGACCGCCTGCTATAACAGATGCAATCTGACCTGAAACGTTAACACCGATTGAATGCATGAGAAGGAAGTTCTGATTATCTTCCTCAAGACCCATTTTATGAACAACACGAGCTGACATGGGGAATGCAGAAATACCTGCAGCACCGATCATGGGATTTATCTTGTTCTTCTTTGTGAAAAGGTTCATGACCTTTGCAAGCATTACACCACCGACAGTATCGAAAATGAAAGCTACAAGACCAAGTCCCATAATAAGAAGCGTCTGGGGCTGAAGGAATTCGTTTGCAGTCATCTTTGATGCAATTGTGATACCAAGGAAAATTGTGATAAGGTTTGCAAGAACATTCTGTGCAGTTTCTGAAAGGGAGTTAAGAACGCCACATTCACGGATAAGGTTACCGAACATAAGGAAACCGATGAGTGCTACAGAATCGGGAGCAATCATACCAACAATAATAGTAACAACGATGGGGAAAAGAATTTTTGTTGTTTTTGAAACTTTCTTTCCTTTGTAAGCCATCTTGATTTTTCTTTCAGCCTTTGTTGTGCAAAGCTTGATGATAGGGGGCTGAACAAGGGGAACAAGTGCCATATAAGAATAAGCCGCAACCATAATAGCAGGAAGATAGTTTGATTTAAGCATCTGTGCCACGAAAATTGCTGTAGGACCGTCAGCTGCACCGATGATAGCGATTGAAGCTGAATCGTTGGGAGCAAAGCCTAAAAGTGAAGCCATACCCAATGTAAAGAAAATACCGAACTGTGCCGCTGCACCGAAGAACATCAGTTTCGGATTCGTAAGCAACGGTTCAAAGTCAATCATTGCACCGATACCGATGAAGAGAATAAGCGGGAAAAGCTCGTGGTATTCTATACCTACATTGAACAATGCATCAATAACGTTCTTTGCACCTGATTCAGGCAAATTGACAAGAATTGCACCAAAGCCCATGGGCAGAAGAAGTGAAGGTTCCATTTCCTTCTTTATAGCAAGGAAAATGAGCAGTCCGCCGATAGCCCACATGATAAGAAGTTTTGGCTGGTCGACAAGGGATAAAAAGGTTTCGTATAATACTTCCATAAAACATCCTCCGTTTTAGTATTGCGGTAAACAGAAATTTGAAATCCACGTTATACCATTTTAAATTATACCCAAAAACATTCACTGTGTCAACAAATTAACAGTCAGTTAAATGCAGAATTACTTACACCTTTCTGTATTAAAATAGGTAAATATTCACATAATATTATTGTTTTTGTGATATTTTCAAAAAAAGTATTGACAAAGTAAAAATATT
>JAZOAY010000136.1:0-17605 GCA_045595725.1 Acutalibacteraceae bacterium
CCTCATCGCTAAAGTTGGCGAAGTTGCAGCATCTGACAAGTCATCAGCTGAACTCAAAGCTGCTGCTGAAGCTTACCTTGCAACAGTTAACGACGGTGAAAAGAACGGTGCAGCAACAGACGCTCTCGTAGCAGAACTTGAAAAAGTTGACGGTTGCGAACTCTGCTCTTCAATCCTCGAAAACAAAGATTACCTTTCTAAGAAATCTGTTTGGATCTTCGGTGGCGACGGTTGGGCTTATGACATCGGCTTCGGCGGTGTTGACCACGTTCTTGCTGCTCACGAAGATGTAAACATCATGGTATTTGATACAGAAGTTTACTCAAACACAGGCGGTCAGGCTTCTAAAGCATCTAACATCGGCCAGGTTGCACAGTTCGCAGCTTCCGGTAAAGCAGTTGCTAAGAAGAGCCTTTCAGAAATCGCTATGAGCTACGGTTATGTTTACGTTGCACAGATCGCTATGGGTGCTGACAACAACCAGACACTCAAAGCAATCCGTGAAGCAGAAGCTTACAACGGACCTTCAATCATCATCTGCTATGCACCTTGCGAAATGCACGGTATCAAAGGCGGCGGCATGGCTAACTGCCAGTCAGAAATGAAGAAGGCTGTTGACTGCGGTTACTGGAACCTCTTCAGATACAACCCCGCACTCAAAGAAGAAGGCAAAAATCCCTTCATCCTTGACAGCAAAGCTCCCGCAGCAGGATATCAGGAATTCATCAAGAACGAAAGCCGTTATGCTTCTCTTCTCAATGCATTCCCGGATAGAGCAGCTAAACTCTTCTCACTTGCAGAAGAAACAGCAATGAAGAGATACGATCACCTCGTTCGTCTTCAGGCTCTCTATGCTCCCGACGCTGAATAATTTTAAACGAAATTAACTCAGTAAATAAAATGGCACCTTGCAGAGAAATCTGCAAGGTGTTTTTTTTAACGAAAAATCCCCTCCGTCTGCTAATGCAGACACCTCCCCTTGCATTTTCAAGGGGAGGCAATGGATAAAATCAAAAACAGTAAAACAACTGCCGTCATCCTCAAGCGTAGGCAAAGGATCCCGGGCAGTTATTTTTTATAATTCCTTTTCCATTATTGCGTTGCCATCAATTTTTTCTACGATTTTATAACCATCTTTCAGGTACATAGGATATGATATATTATTATGGAGAAAAACATTAAGTCCCATTTTTTTGTAACCTTTCTCTTTTGCATCTTCAGCAATTTTTTTCAATGCACTTTTACCATAACCTTTATTTCTGCTTTCTTCATTTATAACAAATTCTGTAATGAAAGCAACATCCTTTTTCTCATAATGAGTCTGATAAAAAATTTTCCCAACGTCTTCGTTTTTGTCGTTCTGAATTATATAAAAATAGTTTTCCGGAGTATGATATCCTTGGGGAAAAGTTTCCTTATATTCTCTTCTTGATGCTTTCATTGCTGTTATTTTCAGTTTTCTATAACCTGATTTTATAAGTTCTTCTGCATAACTTCTAATTTCTTCTTCTGAGAAATCATTAAATTCTTTTTCCGTCATATTACGGAAATGTACATTTACAAAATCACTCATTCTGATTTCCTTGATGATTCCTTCTCTGTTCCAGGGAACCCCCGGCGAGGCTTCCCTACGAAAAACAGTCACAGAGGACTGTTTTTCTACCCTCCTGCGCTTTTTGTGCATAAAGATTTCGCACTCTGCGGAGTGCGACAAGGGCTTTGCCCCTTGACCCCACGAGCTTTTTAAAAAGCTCGACCAAAAATTTAAATGTTTGTTTAATCAAAAATTCAGCAAACCTTAACCACGGAGTGATCGGAACTAATAATCAGCAGAAAAACAATTCACTCCGTCATTAAAATTACTCCCAGTTTTTCCACACATCAGGCTGATAACCTATTGTTGCCTGTTTTCCGTTTCTGACAATAGGGGTTTTGAAAATTGCCTGATTTTCAAAAATCTTTTCCTCTTTATCACTTTCGTTTGCAAGATATTTAATGAAAAGACTTTCATAAAGCTTTGACTTTTCATCTATCATTTCGTCAAGACTCATTTTAAGTGCAGATTTAATATTTCTGAACTCGCCCTGACTCATGGGATATTTTGAAATATCAATCATCTGCACTTTTATTCTTCGCTCTTTAAAATATCTTTCTGCTTTTTTTGTATCAAAGCATTTCGGTTTTCCGTAAATCTGTATATTCATATAAATACCTCACTAAAAATATTTTCCTTGATAATTATACTATCAAGTGGTAAAATTGTAAAGAGAATATATTACGGAGGGAAAATATGTCCATTAAAATTAACATTCCCCAATATGCGCTGACAGCAATGAATGAACTTGAAACTAACGGTTTTGAGGCTTTCGTTGTGGGCGGTTGCGTCCGTGACAGCATTATGGGAAACATTGCAAACGACTGGGACATGACAACCTCTGCCACCCCCGAAGAAACTCTGAAAGTTTTCAAAAACTTCCGCACAATTCCCACAGGAATAAAACACGGCACCATTACTGTTTTAATAGACAGACAACCTCTTGAAATTACTACTTTTCGTATAGACGGAGAATACACCGATAACCGCAGACCTGACAGCGTGAATTTCACACGTAATATTGAAAACGATTTATCACGCAGAGATTTCACGGTCAACGCTATGGCATATAACGAAAAAGACGGCATAGTTGACCTTTTTGGCGGTGTAAAAGATATCGAAAATAAAATTATCCGTTGTGTAGGTAACCCTGATAAAAGATTTCAGGAAGATGCTCTGAGAATTATGAGGGCAATAAGATTTTCTTCTACTCTGGGTTTTGAAATCGAAAAAGAAACTGCAGAAAGTATACTAAGAAACAAACACTTGCTTAAAAATATTGCAGCAGAAAGAATCAAAGTCGAGCTTGAAAAGCTTCTCCTTGGTGATGATGTTGAAAGAATACTTCTCCAATTTTCTGATGTTATTTTTGAAATTATTCCTGAACTTGAAAAAACTTTTAATGTAAAACAAAACTGCCCTTACCACATCTATGACGTATGGTGCCATATAGTAAGAAGCGTTGCAGTTTCAGAAAAAAACAAATATGTACGTCTTGCAATGCTTTTACACGACATTGCAAAACCTCAAATGAAAGCTACTGACGAAAAAGGACAAGATCATTTCAAGGGTCATGCCTCTGTCAGTCGTGACATTGCCTTTGGAATTTTAAAAAGATTAAAATATGACAACAAGACAATTTCCGTTGTCACAAAATTAATTTTTCACCACGATGACAGACTTTATAACTCTCCTCAGAATGTAAAAAAACATGCATCGCGTTATGGATTTGAATTTTTATATTTACTTGATAAAGTTTTCCGTGCTGATATTCTTGCTCAGACACCTGAAATGGTGGGAAGAATTTCTATATGCGATAACTATTTAGATGAACTGAAAAAACTTGAAGAAAAAAATGTGTGTCTCAGCATTTCAGATCTTGCAGTTAACGGAAACGATTTGATATCTTCAGGATATAAAGGAAAAGAAATCGGTGAAACTTTAGAAAAACTTTTAGACAAAGTTTTAAAAAATGAACTCAGAAATTCAAAAGAAGCTTTGCTTAATTTTTTAAATAAAGGAGAAACAAAATGAAATATAAAATTACATCTTTTTTCAAAAAAATTACTGCAGCAATCCTCACTTTTTTTATGTCCTTCTGTGCAACTCAGACTCCTGCAGAACCGGAGAGACCCGATGCAAATAATGTAACTGATTATGATACGGTTTCGGCAGACTACACCCTGGACATTGACGCTTCTGAAAAAGCGAAACAAATAAGCGATCTTCTTTTCGGAATTTTCTTTGAAGATATTAACTTTGCTGCAGACGGCGGTCTTTATGCAGAAAAAATCGTGAACCGTTCTTTTGAATATACTGAACTCGCTGAAAACGACCAACTCCACGGTTGGAATATCATTGGTAATCCCATACTTGAAGTTAAAGTAAATGACAAAGAAAACGGACTCAATTCCAACAACACTAATTACATAATAATTTCAAATGAAACAGGTTCTCTTTCAGGTATTGCCAACAGAGGTTTCCTCGACGGAATGAGTGTTGAAAAAGGCGAAAAATATAACTTATCTCTTTATGCAAAGGGTAACGGAAAAATTACCGTAAATCTCTGTGAAAACAACAACATCGTTTCAAGCGGTAAAATTGAAAAAATTACAGATGAGTGGAAAAAATATGAACTTACGCTTTCATCTGATGTTGATGCACACACAGGCGTTACTCTGCAAGTGTTGGTTGAAGGAAATATCTGTCTTGACATGATTTCACTTTTCCCGGAAAACACTTTCAAAAACCGTGAAAACGGAATGAGAAATGATTTAGGAAAAATGCTTGAGGAACTGAACCCCCGATTCTTACGATTCCCCGGTGGTTGTGTAATTGAGGGATACGACGAAGAAACAGCATACAGCTGGAAAGATTCAATCGGTGTTGATGAAAATGGAGAACCTCTTTATTTTAACGGAAAATATGGTGATGTTGCCGCCAGAAAACAAGGCATAAATCTCTGGACAAATATTGCAGCAACCGATGACCCTCTTCCCTGTTTTATGAGTTACGGTCTTGGCTTCTATGAATATTTTCAGCTTGCAGAAGATATTGGTGCGCTTCCTGTTCCCGTCATCAACTGCGGTCTTTACTGTCAGATGAGAGGCAAGAGCGGTATTGATATGGAAAGCGATTTGTTCAGACAGTATGTTCAGGATATGCATGACCTTGTTGAATTCTGCCGTGGTGATGAAAACACAAAATGGGGTAAGGTGAGAGTTTCTCTCGGTCATGAAAAACCTTTCCCGCTTAAATACATCTGTATCGGTAATGAAAATGAGGGCGAAGTTTATTTCGAAAGATATGAGGCTTTTCTCAATTCATTTAACGATGCAAAAGAAAAAAATCCTGAACTCTATGAAGGTCTTGAGCTTATATATTCTTCAGGTGCATTTGATGCCACAGGCGGTACAAATTATCTCCCCTCTTATGAATTTGCAAAAGAATGGCTTGAAAGAAATCCCGACAAAACCATAAATGATTTTGCAGGTGCAACTGACCAGCATTATTATAAAGAACCTGAATGGTTTCTTAAAAATACAGACTATTATGATGAAGAAAATTACAGACGTTCATCAGATGAAATGACCGATACAATTTACGGTGGTGCAATTGAAGTTTTTCTCGGCGAATATGCAGCAAGATCAAATACTCTCAGGGCAGCACTTGCTGAAGCGGCTTACATGACAGGTCTTGAGCGAAACGGAGATATTGTGAAAATGGCGGCTTATGCTCCCCTTTTCGGAAACCTGACTGCAACCCATTGGTCACCGGATTTAATATGGTTCAATAACCATCAGGTAACAGGCTCTATAAACTATTACGTTCAGAAAATTTTCTCACATAATCAGGGTACCGACCTTTATTCTTCCGTTCTTAAAGGCGCGGAAATTGAACAAAAAGATTTATCGGGCAGAGTGGGCGTTGGTACATGGTATACTTCCGCTGAATTTGATAATGTGAAAATCGTTAATAACGAAACAGGCGAAACCCTTGGTGAAGATAATTTTTCCTTCCCCAACTTCTGGTGGAATTGGGAAGATGTTAACGACAGCGATTTCAAGGTGCAGAACGGAAAACTTGTTCACACCACAACCGACATGAATTATTCAAACGTAGGTAACGCCGCATACTTTGGAAAAGACGAATGGACAAATTACACATATACTGTTGAGGCCACAAAACTTGAAGGTTCAGAAGGTTTTATAATTCCCTTTGCAGTACAGAATAAAGACAACAACTTCTTCTGGAATCTTGGCGGTTGGGACAACACAGTTTCATGTCTTCAACAGGTTGAAAACGGAGTTAAGACAGGTCAGATAATAGGTACAGTTAAACCCTTTACTGCAGAAGTAGGAAAAACTTATGAACTGAAAGTTATAATTAACGGCAGAAATGTAAAATGTTACATTGACGGAGAACTTTATGTTGATTACACTACAGGTTCAGATTCGGAAGCTGAAGCATATCAGGTAGTCTCCACAGATGAAACCGGTGACATTATCATAAAACTTGTGAATGTAACTGACTCAAAGAAAATTTTTGCAATTGATGTTGCAACTTCAGAAAATATCGAAAGCACTGCAACCGTTTATCAGGTAGCAGGTGACAGTCTTACAAATGACAATATTTTAGGAGCAGAAGAAGACTGCATTATGAAAAATTTTTCCGTTGACGGGTTCAACAAAAAATTCAATTTTACAACACCTCAGTATTCAGTAACCGTAATCAGACTTCATACAAAATAAAACTAAACACCTGAAAAGAAATAAAAATCTTTTCAGGTGTTTTTTATTAAAATATGTCACTTAATATTTCAGTATTATTTTCTTTTGACTTTGAAACATATGAAACTTTAAGATTTTCTCCTTCAAAAACTTTGATTTTCAGTTTATTCAAAAAATTCTTTTCAAAACAAAGTGAAATTTCAACCGCCTTGCTTTTGTTATTGAAATTAATTTTATATCCGTTAATTTCAGGAATAAAATGCACATCACTTATCTGTGGATTTTTCTCAATAACGTTTTTTATTTTTGCAAGAAAATCTGATAACAAAACCGCTCTGTCGTATTCGAATTTCCTTATCATTATTTTTTCACCGCATTCAGGAATTCTCTTATATTCTCAAACTGATATGTGGGTTTAAATTCGGTATCATTTAAATCTTCTTTCTTTGCTTCCCCTGTAAATACAACTGCAGTTTCAACTCCCGCATTAATTCCGCAAGCAATATCTGTATAAAGTCTGTCACCAACGACAATTGTTTCATCTATACTGAAGCCTGTCATCTGACGGCATACATCAACAATTTCTCTGTTAGGTTTACCCACATAATAAGGCTGTTTTTTCACCGCACATTCGAGCAGTGCGCAAATTGCACCGCAATCGGGAATACTGCCGAAAGCTGTGGGACAACATAAATCGGGATTAGTTGCAAGATAAGTTACATCTTTCGTAAGTAAAATCTCACAAGTCAATGCACCTTTCTGATAAGTAAACTCATTGTCAAAACCTACAATAACGCATTTAATGTCATCGTCATTTTCTTCTGTTACATTAAGTCCGTAATCACGGAGTTCTTTTACGAAAGATTTTGTTCCGCATACAAAAATTTTATCATCAGCATGATTTTCTTTAAGATATTTACATGCAGCAAAAGACGCCGTAATAAAATTTGTTTCGTCTGTTTCTATATCCCATCTTCTGAATTTTTCAATATAATCCCGTCGACTTTTCGTGGAGTTATTTGTAATATAAACCGCCTTGCCCCCAATTGAATTTATATATTCAATCAGTTCAAAAGTTCCGTCATAAATTGTGTTGTCAACAGCAATTGTACCGTCAATATCAAACAAAAATAATTTCTTTTTACTCAGCATATTTTTACCTCGTTTTATTTTTTAGCTCTTGCAATAAGTCCCCAGATTGCACCAATACCTGCACCGCCGAAAAGTCCGATGGCACATGACCACACCATATTAAGGTCCATAAAATTTGCAATGGTAACTGCAACAAGCAATCCGGCAAGAAAACCTGTTCTTATGTAGTTTACAAGAGGTTTTTTCAAAAAAATCCCTGCTTTCGTGTGTTTTGTCAATTCTACCACAAAAGCAAGGATTTTTCAATCTGTTTTCACATGTATTCCTTTTAATATGAAATTTTATTTTTTTATGAAAATTATTGCTTTACTTGCCACATAATTTAATATGATAACAATTATATTAGATAAAATTTTCATAACTACACCGTTGAACCCCCAAAGGTCAACACATACATACATTATCGCCACATCTATGACTGACGTTACAGTCCGACATAAAACAAATGATAAAACTTCGTAAATAAAAACTTTTTTATCAAAAGTCTTACTGTTAAACACCCATAATTTATTTGTTATAAACGCAACGCTGATGCACAAAAATAATGCAACACACGTGCTGAATACATTGCTCAGGTGCAGAATATTGTATAACACATAATAAGTAACAATATTTATAACAGTTGTAAGCACTCCAAAAAAGAGATAAAAAAACTGTTCCTTGTATCTTTTTAACATTTTTATATCTCAGCCGCCTCTCTTGTTTCTAACAGATAAGCAAACGGTATTAAAATAGCCCATGCAATAGGATACATATACCTTGGATGATTTAAAACTGCCGGACCTGCAATAACTACCAAAAACTGTATAAGCATCGGGATAAATATAATAAATTGCATATATTGTTTTTTGAATATACTGCGTATAGAAAGATACAACAACAGCCAAATATAAAATACCGGGTTAACCAATATACTGACTATCGGAATAAGCGAAAATCCCATTGATATGGCCAAAGCCAACATCCTGAGAACACTAAAAATTCCCCCAAGCTGTTGGGACCATTCATTAGAATTTACATATGCTCTCGTATTCATCTTATCCGGATAAAAAGACAGATATGATGTATTTAAAGTCGCTTCAATATAGGTGACCGGATGTTTTTTGAATTGTTCAAACCATACTTTAAAATATTCTTTTAATGCTTGTCCATCTTCTTTGTATGTAGCTTTAACTTTATCTGAACAAGTTGGCACATAGAGTTCTGCCAGATTATCATAATCAAGAACTTTATCAATTACTTCTCTTTCTTCATCTGTTACCTCATCACCGTGATCTCTCACATATCTGGCGGTTTGCTGAAAAGGTATTGATAACGCTTCTTTTATACTTCCTTTCGGGATATCAAGAACATCGTACTGTAAGAAATTAAATCCAAAAAAGGCCACGACAGGTAAAATAAGCACGCTAATCAATTTTATTTTGTTAACAGGTTTTTCTTTAACATAAATTACCAGAATAAGCAGGAGAAATATTGTCGGAAAAACTGAATATACACCATTATTACGCGTTATAGAAACAAAAATTGATACTACCGCAAATTTTATAATATCGCTTATATTTACTTCGCCTTTTCTAATGTTTCTTATTATTACCGTAAGAAGCAGAATAAACAAAGTAAACAAACCGCAAAATAATGTATCTTTAACAACTGCAGTTGCATAATTTCCGAACATTGGAGAAATTGCATATATTAAAACAAGTCCCCAACTGTATATTTTACTTATTCTAAAACGGTTAACTATCGTTATACAATACGCAAAAATCATCGCTAACAATATATATTGAATCAACACATATGAAAAAACGCCTATTCGAGTGCTGCCCAACAAAGCCCCTATTTTTACACAACCCCCAATCAAAAGAGTTGAAAAATATGGATGATGCGTTGTCAATTCTATTTCTCCCATAAACTGTCTGATTTGCGTGTATGCATCATCGGAAATATGTCCCGGAAACTTTACAATATAATAAGGTAACCATGCAATAATTAAAACAAGAAGAACTTTCCAAAATACATTTTTGCCAAAAATCGCATTTGTTAATTTATTGTACAGTTTGTTGTCAATTTGTCTGTTGCTGGCAGAAATATACAACCGTTTTAACCATTCAATAGCAAATTTAAAAATAAAATAATATCCGATAACCGAAACAAACGCATTAACAATCATGATAATATTTCCTAAAAAACCATTCAGGAAACTAAACGCAGATGCAAATTCCTCGAATAACTGTTCCGCAATATTTGTATCTTTGAACGGATTACCTAAAATGCCAAAAAGAGAATCATATTTTTTAAAACTATCACCAACAACCATAAACACAGCAAAAATAAAATATGAAATCTTATCATAAAATTTTACTTTTGGAGTCTCTCTGTTCAGTTTTAAAAAAATCATATAGATAACAGCAAATATAATTGAAACTATGGTCGGAATTATTAATTCCGGGAGCATAAATTTACTGTATATCGTATATGTTGAAAACATCGACATCAAAAAAACTTGTATATATTCATTAACTGTTATTTTTTTCATATCGTTGTTTGCTCCTCTCTGTTTCAATTAACTTAATTTCAAAATCTTGTCTGCTTCTTTGTACAAGTGTCCCTAAAATCATGCCTACAAAAAATGATATTAATGCTGCCATAACAGTAAAACCGCAAACAATAAGAGTAGGAAAATTAGGAACTAATCCTGTCTTTATATATGTCACCATCACCGGCACAAAAAAGATTATTGCCAACAGTAACAAGAATAAAGCCATTATTGAAAAGAACTGGAACGGTCTGTAATTTTTATATAACTTCAATATCGTCATAAGAACTTTAGCTCCGTCTGAATAAGTATTCAGTTTAGATTCACTGCCTTCAGGACGATCTCTGTATTCAACCACTACGTTTTCAAGCTGCATATTTTTATCTATTGCATGTATTGTCATTTCAGTTTCAATTTCAAAACCGCGAGACAAAACAGGAAATGTTTTTACAAAGGCATAACTAAATGCACGATATCCCGTCATAATATCCTTAATATCGCACCTGAATAATGAATTAATTGATTTTCTTACAATCGTGTTTCCAAAGTTGTGAAACAGGCGCTTATTTTCAGTGAAGTATGTAGATGATAGTCTGTCTCCCACAACCATATCTGCCTGTTTTTCTATTACTAAACGACACATTTCAGGAGCATATTCGGCAGGATACGTGTTGTCACCGTCAACCATTATGTAGCATTCTGCATTTATTTCACGAAACATTCGCCTGACAACATTTCCTTTTCCTTGCTGATACTCATGTCTGACAACTGCTCCCGCTTCTTCTGCTATTTCAACTGTTTTATCTTTAGAATTATTGTCATACACATAAATAACAGCTTCCGGTAAAAATTTTCTGAAATCGGAAACCACCTTGCCAATAGTTTTTTCTTCATTGTAACAAGGAATAAGTACCGCTATTTTATCCATTTTAGAACATCTCCTTAAAAACTATCTATTTTGTTAATGATATCATATAAACATTTCAAAGTCAACCTTTACATAACTGTCACGAGTTGAGCATTAATTATAATAACCGTCATGAAAGCCCCTGATTTTGGTAATCATCATTTCAAAATCAGGGACTCAATTTATCTGTTTTTCAAAGACCAAAACATTTAATTATAACGGCAGAAACCGCTGCTCCTATTCCTGCCCATACAAGTGGCGAAAAAACCGAATAAACTCTTTTTCTTCCTTTTCTTGTCCTCGGAGGACTTCCTGTGTTTACTGCAATGCTGTTTGCTTTTTCATTTATTTTTATATTACTTACTGATGCATATTCAGGCTTAACAAAAAACAAAACCTTTTCAAAATATTCACATGCAGGTTTGTTCACTTCTACAACCTGGTGATTAACCCCTTTTATCATAAAAACACTCACTTTCTGCTATAATCAAAAGTATTTTTTACATTAATTTTTAAAATATACCTGTGTGGAAAAGTACTTTTTCACACGGAAATTCCGTGTGGTTTTGGCACAAATCTTAGTATAAATTTATAAAAATTTTTGTGTGGAAAAGTATGTGGAAAATGTTAAAAACTCTGTTGAAAAGCTTGGTTAAACCTTGATTTTGCTTGATTCTTTCTGTTGAAAATAATATGTTTAAAACTTTTTTTGACAAATTTTTACATTTTTTATCATTAAAATTACTATTGACAAAGCAGAACAAATGTTCTATTATATAAGAACAAATGTTCTGTTTGGAGTGATAAAAATGAGTGACAGAGTTATTCTTCACTGCGATCTTAATAACTTTTTTGCGTCTGTGGAATGTTTTCTCAACCCCGAACTAAAAGGTAAAAATGTTGCCGTATGCGGAAGTGTTGAAGAACGTCATGGCATTGTGCTTGCCAAAAATGAAGGAGCAAAAAAATTAGGTGTTAAAACAGGTGAAGCAATATGGGAAGCAAAAATCAAATGTCCTGACCTTATTACGGTACCACCACATTATGACCAATACGTTATTTTTTCAAAAAAAGTAAAATCAATCTATGAAGAATATACCGACATGGTGGAACCTTTCGGAATTGACGAGTGCTGGCTTGATATTACGGGAAGTCGTCAACTTTTCGGTAATGAAATGAAAATTGCAGAAGAACTACGTACACGTGTAAAGAACGAAACGGGACTTACAATTTCAGTCGGTGTCAGTTTCAATAAAATTTTTGCAAAACTTGCAAGTGACATGAAAAAACCTGATGCGGTAACATTGCTTACAAAAAATGATATGAAAGGTAAAATTTGGCGTCTTCCCTGCAATGACCTTTTCGGAGTAGGCAGGTCAACATCACGGGAGCTTGAAAAAATCGGAATAAAAACAATAGGTGATCTTGCCCGAATGCCCCGTGACATCATGAAAAAACTTTTCGGCAAATCAGGTCTTACACTTTCTGACTATGCAAACGGACTTGATTTCTCACCTGTTCTCAGAGAAAGCGAAGTCCCTCCAGTAAAAAGCGTAAGTCGTGGAATTACCTGTAAACGCGACCTGTATTCTGCAGAAGAAATTTCTCCCATTGTAATTTCACTCAGCGAAAAAGTTGCTCACAATCTCAGAAAAAACGAATTTTACGCTACTACTATACGCGTTGCACTTAAAGACAATCACCTCGTAACACGTGAATTTCAGCAAAAATTAAGAACGCCTGTGAGAGCCTCAGACGTTCTTGCAAAAAATGCTATGGAATTAATAAGAAAAAATTATTTTTTCTCCCTGCCTGTACGCGCAGTAACAGTTTTTGCAGGTAATTTAGTAGGAAACAATTTTTCCTATCAGCTGTCCCTTGATGAGGACTATAAATATCTTGAAAAAATCGAAAAACTGGATACAGAAGTTGATCTGTTACGAGAAAAATTCGGTGACAAAATTATTGTCAGAGCATCTTCCATTCCCCTTGGCGAAAGCGAACGCATACGCTCAGCTTTTCCCTCTTTTCATCCCGAAATTTAAGCCATTAACTGTCTTACGACTTTTTCACAATCTGCAGGAGACATAATTACCGGTACTGGATAAAGAGGATTTCCTTCTTTAAGTGCACGTTCAACAATTGTGGAAATATCTTCGTCCTTAATCTGTTCAAACTTTTCGGGGATTTCCATGCGTTTTTCCATTGCTTTGATTTCAGCAATAAAAGCTTTTGCCTTTTCTTCCTTTGTTTTAAGATTTTTACCTATACCTGCAACATCTGCAAGATGAGCAAGGTCTTTATACGCTTTTTTGCCGTAAAACTCAAGAACGTATGGCAGAATAACTGCATTAGCAAGACCATGAGGAACTCCGTACAAACCGCCAAGCTGATGTGCAATGCAGTGAACGTAACCAACGTATGCTTTTGTAAAAGCAACACCGGCGTAGAAAGATCCGAGAAGCATGTTATTTCTTGCTTCAATATTTTTGCCGTCATTGTAAGCAGTTTCAAGATTTTCAAAAATAAGTTTTACTGCGTCTTCAGCATTTTTTCTTGTGTTTCTTGTATTGCTTCCGCCTATGTATGCTTCAACTGCGTGTGTAAGAGCATCAAGACCTGTTGTTGAAGTAATTTTCTGAGGAAGCCCCGTTGTAAGAGCAGGATCAAGAGCTGCATAAAGAGGACGAAGTTTTGTGGAGTTCATTGCAGTTTTTTCGTGAGTCTCCGTATCTGTAATAACTGCAGCAATTGTAGTTTCAGAACCTGTCCCCGCAGTTGTAGGAACAGCAATAAGTAAAGGTAATTTTTTTCTTACATGGAACAGACCTCTCATTGAGTTAATAGATCTCCCGGGATTAGAAATTCTTGCACCTGCACCCTTTGCACAGTCCATTGGAGAGCCTCCGCCGAAAGCAATAATTGCTTCACAACTATTTTCAAGATAACAATTCTTTGCATTTTCAACATTTTCAATTGTTGGGTTTGGTTGAACATCGCTGAAAACCGATACCTTGATTCCGTCGTTTTCAAGTTTACTCACAAGACCGTCAATCAAACCGAGATTTTTCAGTCCGTTATCTGTAACGAGCAGAACACTTTTTTTATTCCGGCTTTTAAGTATATCAGAAATTCCGAGAACGCTGTTTTCCCCTGTTATCAGTTCTGGCTGAGACCAGTCAAGAAAAAGACTTCCTATTCTGAGACAAAATTGAAACACCCTGCAATAAACCTTATTATTTCTGTACATAACTATACACCTCCGAAACATGTGTATATTATCTCACAAAATTTTCCATTTTTCAATAAAATATTAAAAAATATTAATTGAATATTTTTTATGGTTATATTATAATTATGAGGAGGTGATATCATGCCTGCAAAACTTAAATTTTCGCCAAAAGGTTTTCTTGACTTTTTCGGCAAAACAATTTTTGACATAGTGCAAAATCAGAACCATCAACTTGAACTGACAGGTTATAAATATAAATCAGATAAAATCCCTGCTGAATTTGACAGATTCAGAATTGTTCATCTTTCCGATATGCACAACTGCGTTTACGGAAAAGAGGCTGATGACCTGCTCATAAAAATAAAAAATAATAAACCCGATATAATTGTAATCACAGGCGACTCTTTTGATTCAAGAAGACGTCAGTATTTTGATTCTCTTGACATAATAAAAAAACTTCCATCAATTGCACCTGTTTATTTTGTTACAGGCAATCACGAAGAACTCTGCCCTGAACTGAAAGAAATTTTTCTTCCTCAGATAAAAGAATGCGGTGTAAAAATTCTCGACTGTGAAACAGAAGAAATAAAAAGAGACAATGCTTCAATTTATCTCAGCGGCATATGCGATTTTACTTCTTTTGCAACAGAAATGGGACTTCTCCAAAAAGCGCTTGATAAAAATCTTGACTGCGAAGAACTGGAGGCAATGAAAGATGCTTTCAGAGAAAAACTCACATCTTTTGCCGCTAAAAAAACTGACGGCTTTAATATTCTTCTTTCTCATCGTCCTGAAATGAAAGATGCTTATTCGTCAAATAACTTTGATCTTGTTTTTTGCGGTCATGCACACGGCGGTCAGTTCAGAATTCCGCCCATCGGCGCAATTTATTCCCCCGGACAGGGTTTTCTGCCAAAATACAGTGAAGGTCCTCACCTTTTTTATAACACAACAATGCTTGTCAGCAGAGGTCTCGGCAACAGTTCATTTCCCTTGAGAATTAATAATCGTCCGCAAATTATAGTTTGTGAACTCCATAAGTAATAACAAATCCCCGTTGTGAATAAAATTTCAAAACGGGGGTGTTTTTTTGAAGAAGATTTTTACCTTTTTTGTTGCTGTAATGATGCTTTTTCTTTCAGGATGTATTCAGAAAGACCTTATTGATATTTATGTTTTTTCAGAACGTTTTTCAAAAAACTGTCACAACTTTAAAATTGACACAGAAAATCTTGTTGCAAAAGAGGACGGTAATATTTTAAAGTTCCCCTTTACATTCAGCGATAAATTTCTGTTAACCGTAAATTCAAACGAAGAAACTTTTCTTATTACTTCATTTTCTTTGACATATATGCATAATAAAAAAGAAAAACTGACAGATAAAGATTTTTCTTCTTTTCTCAACATTGCAGATTGTGCCGTAAAAGCTTTCACGAAAATTGAAAATACTGATGAAATTTTTAACGCACTTCAACTAAAAAACAGATCTGATGTGTTGAAAATAAATCATGTATCTCTTGAAAAAGGTTTTTATAAATATTCCTTTGTTTCGGATGAAGTTGGCTTTTATTTTACCGCATCAACTGAAAGAAGATAAAAAATAAGGAGTGTCTCGCGACACTCCTTAAAAATTTAAATTATCTTACCAACCGAATTTTGTGTATGTTACTGTTGTTGATGCTGAAAGTGTTGCTTCTGAACCGTAAACTTTTGAAATATCAGCACTTGCATCCCATGTGATAACAAGCTTCTGAATTTCGCCTGTTGCAGCGTCAATTGTAGCAACAACTTTACCGTTGCTTGATTTTTCATACATTGTAAGACTGGGAGCGATATCATCAAGTGCATCATATGTAATGAGTGCTGTCTTATGGTCGTAACCGCTTCTGTCTGTGTTACCTACGCAGATACCTGACTTGTCGATAGGTGAATTATTCTTAGCGTTTTTGCCGCCTTCTGTCTGGCTTGTACCTGCTTTGATACCACTGATTGTGATAACATAGTTTGAACCGCTCTTAACAGCTGTTGCTTTTGCTACATCAGAAGCTGTAAGAGTACTCTTTCTGAGATAATCACCGCATGTATCATCGCATGTGTTTGTACCTTTTTTAACTACTTCTTCAAATTTGTTTTCAGCACCGATGCCGAGGAATTTGAAAACTTCACCCTTGAATGCTGAGAGAACAGCACCTGCTTTGTAACCATTGTTTGTTGCTGATCTTGATTTTGTATAACCGGGCTTTTCTGATACAACTTTAGCTGTTGCATCCTGATAATACTTGAGAACTTCTGCAGTTGACCATTTTGATGGATCTTCAACCTTTGCAGGTTTATCTTCTTTAGAAGGCTTATCTTCTTTAGAAGGTTTTTCTGTTTTTTCAGTTTTGTCTTCTTCAACTTTTTCAGTAACAACTTCGCCTTCTTCGTTTGTAACTTCTTCACCTGATTCGTCTGTTACAGCCTCTGTTGCTTCCTCTGTTTCATCTTCAACAACATCGGGAACAGTTGTTTCTTCGCCGTCAGCATTAACAGGAGCTTCTGTTGTGATTTCGGGATCTGTTGTTGTTTCGTCTTCGCCATTGCCGCCACATGCTGCAAATGAGAAGAGCATGATGCCTGCCATAAGAAGTGCAAGTAATTTCTTCATAATAATAATCTCCTTTTCGGATATAGTTTTATCGGGCAAATAATGTCTGCCCACACATTATAATTTACTACAATAAAGTGTTTTTGTCAATAGATAGTTATATCAATTACACATTTTCTTCTCTGAAATCCACAATAAGTTCATCACGTGTGCTTTCAAGCTTATGATACTTAACACCTGCTGCATCAAGCATTCTTCTTGAAGCTCTTGTGCCGACTGTATCATGGTATTTGTCGGAAATGTAGATTACTTCCCTTATTCCGCTCTGAATTATTGCTTTCGCACATTCATTACAAGGGAAAAGAGGCACATAAACCTTGCATCCTTCAAGACTTGCTCCTCTGTGATTGAGGATCGCATTGAGTTCAGCATGGCATACATAAGGATACTTTGTGTCGTATTCATCACCGCTTCTTGCCCAGGGGAAATCATCATCACTGCATCCCATTGGGAAACCGTTGTAACCTACAGACACGATTTTATTGTTACCGTCAACAATACATGCACCAACCTGTGTGTTGGGGTCTTTACTTCGTTGCGAAGCAAGCTGAGCCACACCCATAAAATATTCGTCCCATGATATGTAATCTTTACGCTTTTCCATATTGCCCTCCTGTAAAAATATTTTCTTACGTTTCATTGTATCATTAAAAATAAATTATTTCAATACAAATAAAAAGAATAAAAAAAGACAAACAAAAAACGTGAAGTCTTTTGCTTGTCTTTGGTGGGAACAACAGGGCTCGAACCTGTGACCCTCTGCTTGTAAGGCAGATGCTCTCCCAGCTGAGCTATGCTCCCATATGG
>JAZOAY010000137.1:0-11300 GCA_045595725.1 Acutalibacteraceae bacterium
TCCTCTTTGAAAACTATATTTTTTTTTATTGTATCACTATTTTCTTCTTTTGTAAACAATAAAAAGCAAATGGGCGGATAACGCCGAGCGTGGGTAAGGAAGTTTTTGTTTCTCGAACAAAATTCCTTGTATTATCACCAAAAGCCTCGCAAGGCGACAGCCTTGCTGCATTTTTGGCTTCAATTCAAGCAATTTTGCTTTTCTACGAAACTGCGTAGCACTTTAAAATGCGAAATTGCAGGTGCAAGAAAAGGAAAAAAACACCGATAACGCTGTCGCGTATCGGTGTTTTTTAACGTATTATTGTGCCGTAAGTTCACATTTTAAAGAAATACTTCCTTATGTGGTGTCGGCGAACCCTCCCATCAGTATTTAAAAAGCTCAGAAAAATTACTCTTTCACAGCATAATGTCTGATGTTTACAGACACAAGTTTGTCGTAGTCTGCGATGTGAATGAGTGAACCGTCTTCCATAGGATAAACTGTCAGACCCTCTGCTTCGTGGTCACGTCCGCTGACTGTTCTTTCAAAGAGAAGTTTCACTTCACCTGTTTTTACGTCAACTGTCTGCACCTGTTCTGTTGCTGAATCACTGACATCATAAGACAGGTAAAGAAGTCCGTTATAATATTCCGCACCCTGAATTCTGTCAACAGGTTCTGATAGCATGATTTTATGAGAGAAAGTCATGTCTTTCAGATTATATGCAAGTATATAGTCTGTCTCATGGAAAGGTGAAGTGTAAAGATATCCGTTTTCAGCATCTACTGCACAGTATGGAATGCCGTCGTCAAGATATTCTGTTCCCAGGTCATAATAAACACCTGTATATGAAAGGTCCTCAGCATTGTAAATTGCAATAAGGTTATATGTATCAGATTCATCTTCAAGTGCAGCATAAATTTTGCCATCGTAATAACTGATACCGCCGATATGGTCGCTACCGTATTTTTCTTTCAAATCCTTTGGAACCGCAGTATGGTCATAAAGTACTTTTTCAAAACCATCAACTGTCCATTTACCCATACCAACAAGGTCAACAGCTGAAATTGAACCTGCGGTGTAGTAATATTCCCCGTCAGTTGTAATACCCTGACTCATAAGCAGAGCTTCATCAAGAGTAAATTTGTCCGTTCTTATCAGTTCTGCATTAGGTGAGCATGTGATATCACCGCCGTTGATAAGACCTGAAAGAAGAATTATAAACGCGCTGAAAAGTGCCCAGCCCGGATAGAGAATTGATCTGATAATTTTTACAATAAACATAACTTTACCTCCAATGTATATAGGTTATCTTCAGTATATCATTTAAATTCTCATATTGCAATATTTTCAGCAAAAAATCCCATTCAGAAGCGAATGGGATTTTCTTTCTATTATTCTGATTTTTTGTCGTCAATAACAAGTTCTTTGAGACTTGTTGCCAGACCTGCCAGAGACTGGATTTCTGAAGGAATAATAATTTTTGTTGCTTTGCCGTCTGCAGCTTTTTCAAATGCTTCAAGGCTCTTGATTGCAATATATCCTTCGCCGGGATTTGACTTATTGATAAGTTCAATTGCCTGAGCATAAGCCTGCTGAACTTTAAGGATAGCTTCTGCTTCACCTTCTGCTTCGCGGATTTTTGATTCTCTTACAGCTTCTGCGTGGAGAATTGCAGCCTCTTTCTTTGCTTCAGCTTCAAGAATTTCTGAGTCTTTCACGCCTTCCGCTACAAGCACACGGCTTGCCTTTTCACCTTCTGCACGGAGAATTGCTTCACGTCTTTCACGTTCTGCCTTCATCTGTTTTTCCATTGCATCCTGAATTTCTCTGGGTGGAAGAATGTTTTTAAGTTCAACACGGTTAACTTTGATACCCCATGCATCAGTTGCTTCGTCAAGAATACCTCTGATTTTTGCATTGATTGTATCACGTGATGTGAGAGTGTGGTCAAGTTCAAGTTCACCGATAATATTTCTCAGAGTTGTTGCAGTAAGATTTTCAATTGCTGAAAGAGGTCTTTCAACACCGTATGTGTAAAGTTTGGGGTCTGTAATCTGATAGAACACAACTGTGTCAATCTGCATTGTTACGTTATCTTTTGTGATAACTGGCTGAGGCGGGAAATCCACAACCTGTTCTTTGAGAGAAACAATTTTTGCAACTCTTTCAATAAATGGAATTTTAACATGAAGACCTGTCTGCCATGTGTCACGGTATGCACCAAGTCTTTCAACAACATATGCTTTTGACTGAGGAACAATTTTAATGTTGAGAACCACAATTACAAGAATAAGAACTACTAAACCGATAAAAAACCAAATCATAAATTTCATCCTTTCTTAAACAGTAACTTCTGATTTTATTTTTTCTACAATGACTTTTACGCCTTCAATCTTTTTGACGACTACTACTTCGTCCGGCTCAATGACACTGTCATTCCCGCTTCTCGCCGTCCATGTTATGCCGCCGATTTTCACCTGACCCTGCCCCGCACGGTTATCGATTTTTTCACACACAATCGCTTCCATGCCGATACATCGGTCAGCATTTGTCGGGACTGCCCGCTTTTCGATTGCCTTTTTTACATAAGGTCTTGTAAGAGCAAGAACCACAAGTGACACAGCAACAAAAATTATGCTCTGCCATATTGCGTTTGCCCCCGCAAGGTTTGCAATCACCGCTGCCAACGAGCCCACGGCAAACCAAATCGTAACAAGCTGAACGGTCAAAGCTTCAACTATTACGAGAATAACAGTCAATGCTGCCCAAAAGTAAATCATTTTTGGCACCTCCTTTTTGACTGCAAAAATATTGTAGCACGTTTTATTATTTTTTGCAATATATTTCGTTACGATTTTCGGAACATGTCGTGCCTTAAAATATTGCAACCACAATATATTGTGATGCCCCCTTAATTATATACAGGGACATGTATTTTTGATAATTGTAAACATTTTGTGAACAAATCCACCACATATTTATTCTCTGTTTTCTTCACTTTTTGCATATTTTAATAAAAAATGTTCTATACTTTTATAAGAGTAAACAGAAAGGAGCATAAAAACAATGTGTGGTATTACAGGGTACAACGGAAATAAAAGTGCCAAAAATATACTTATAAACGGTTTGAAAACTTTAGAATACAGAGGTTACGATTCTTCGGGAATAGCTCTGATGAACAACGAAGAAATTTCAGTTCTTAAAAGCGAAGGAAAAATTGAAAATTTAATTCACAAAGCAGAAAAAATTGATAATGTATCTTCCATAGGAATAGGCCATACGAGATGGGCTACCCACGGAAAACCGGATGAAACAAACGCTCATCCTCATTCTTCGTGTGACGGGATGTTCACAGTTGTCCATAACGGGATTATCGAAAATTTTCAGATTATCAGGTCAGCACTGGAAGAAAAAGGAGTGAATTTTAAATCTGACACCGATACAGAAGTTATTCCCCAACTTCTGTCTTATCATTATAACGGAGATATCCTTGAAGCAATGAGTAAAACTTTCCTCAGTCTCGAGGGTTCTTTTGCAGTTGCAGTTCTTTGCCGTGACAATCCCGATAAAATTTTTGTTGCAAAAAAATCAAGCCCCCTTATTATAGGGAAAGGAGACAACGAAAACCTTGTTGCATCTGATGTTTCTGCTTTCCTTGAATACGGAAAAGAAATTGCATATCTTGAAGACGGTGAATTTGCGGAAATAGGAAAGGACAAAATTATTTTTTACGATTTTCAACTGAATAAAAAAGAAAAAACTTTCAAAAAACTTGATGCTGTTATGAACGAAATTTCAAAAGGTGCTTTCCCCCATTTTATGCTGAAAGAAATTTTTGAACAACCTGAAAAAGCTGAGAACCTCCTGAAAGATAAGGTCAAAAACAGAAAAATCTTTCTTGATGAATTAGCAGGACTTTCCCTTGAATTGATGAAAGCAGAAAAAATTTATATTGTTGCCTGTGGTTCGGCTTACCATGCCGGTCTTGCAGGTAAAATTGCAATTGAAGAAATATGCAGAATTCCTGTGGAAGTTGATATAGCTTCCGAATTCCGTTACAGAAATCCCCCTGTTAATGAAAAGACTCCCGTAATAATTATTTCTCAAAGCGGTGAAACTGCAGACTCCATAGCGGCAATGAGGCTTGCAAACAGCAGAGGTGCCGTGGTAATCGGCATTGTCAACGCTCTGCCCTCTACAATCGGAAATGAATGTGACGTGTGTTTCCCCACCAAGGCAGGCAGAGAAGTAGCAGTTGCCACAACAAAAGGTTATACAACACAGGTTTTATCTCTTTACCTTTTGGCACTTCATATTGCCGATCTGAAAAAGTCCCTTCCTGACGGAGAAATCATATCTCTCACAGAAGAACTTCTTTCTGTTCCCGAAAAAATAAAAAAAATTCTCTCTGACACTAAGGATATTGAGGAACTTGCAGTAAAATATTCTCATGTTGATAACTTATTTTTTATAGGAAGAAATTCAGATTATGCGACGGCAACCGAAGCATCCTTGAAATTGAAAGAAATAAGTTACGTAAACTGTTCTGCGTTCCCTGCGGGAGAACTGAAACACGGAACAATTGCACTTATTGAAAAAAACACACCTGTTGTTGCAATATGTGCAAATGAAAGACTTTTCAGAAAAACCATGTCAAATATTGAAGAAGTTGCATCCCGCGGTGCAGATGTTATATGCCTTACGAGAAAAAATAAAATTGATAAAGAAAAATTTATATCAATTGAAATTCCCGATACCCATGATCTTTTTCTTCCTCTTATTGAAATTATCCCCATGCAACTCTTCGCATATTTTGTCGCCAAAAACAAAGGCTGCAACATTGATATGCCCAAAAATCTCGCAAAATCAGTAACTGTAGAATAACCCCTCAAAAAATTTTCTGCTCTTTCAATAATATAAAAGGCTTATCAAAAATACTATCCTCAAAAATATAAAATCGCAACCGTTCCTTAATCAACAAAGGAAACCGTTGCGATTTTTGTAAGTTAAATTATGATTTATAATTCACTCAATTTTTACTAAATAAAAAAAATTAAAAAAACTATTGACATTATGATTTTTTCATGTATAATAATAGTAACAGTTACTGATATTGATATTAAACAGAAATGAGGTGAACGACAAAGCTATGAAGCACAGCGCACAGAGAGACGCCATACTAAACGAGCTTTGTTCAAGAAAAGATCACCCCACTGCTGACGAACTCTACTGGTCACTCAGGCAGATAATGCCCAACATCAGCATGGGAACCGTCTACAGAAACCTTTCACTTCTGACGGAAACAGGTCAGATAATGAGACTCTCTTACGGCGGTGCAGACCACTTCGACGGCAACGCTCAGAACCACTATCATCTCCATTGTACAGACTGCGGCAGAGTTTATGATATTGAAATGCCAATGTTTGAACAGATGGATAAAGATGCGGAAAATCATTCAAACGCCAAAATCACAAGTCATATTTTAACATTTATCGGTATCTGTGAACATTGTCAGAAATAAAATTAAAATATAAAATTAAATTTTGGAGGAAAAAATCATGAAAAAATTTGTATGCTCAGTATGCGGTTATGTACACGAAGGAGACGCTGCTCCCGAAAGATGCCCTCAGTGCAAAGTTCCTGCTGAAAAATTTGTTGAACAGTCAGCTGAAAGAGCTTGGGCTGCAGAACATGTTGTAGGCGTAGCAGAAGGCGCTCCTGCAGACATCATTGAAGATCTCAGAGCAAATTATATGGGCGAATGCACAGAAGTTGGTATGTACCTTGCAATGGCAAGGGTTGCTCACAGAGAAGGCTATCCTGAAATCGGTCTCTACTGGGAAAAAGCTGCTTACGAAGAAGCAGAACACGCTGCAAAATTTGCAGAACTTCTGGGTGAAGTTGTAACAGCAAGCACAAAGAAAAACCTTGAAATGAGAGTTGAAGCAGAAAACGGTGCAACACTCGGAAAGTTCGAGCTTGCAAAACGTGCAAAAGAACTTAACCTTGATGCTATCCATGACACAGTTCATGAAATGGCTCGTGACGAAGCAAGACACGGCAAAGCATTTGAAGGTCTTCTTCAGAGATATTTCGGTTAATTCAGAATAACTTTGGCGACACTATAACAAGCCGCCTATAGCAAAAAACACATCAACGGGCGGATGGCAGCATCCGTCCGTTCTTTTTATACTAGTAAAACATAAAAAGGAGGAACAACTTGTGAAAAAAATACTTGCAATTTTAATTTCAACGTTACTTGTATTGACTTTATTCGCATCATGCAAAGCAAATAAGCCGGATAATACTCTTACCCCAAATCCCCCGACAGGAACAACGGAAAAAGAAGAAATAATCGAAACAACAAAAAACGAAGTTGTTCCCGAAACAGAGAAACAGGAAGAAACAAAAACAACCTTGCCTGAAACAACGACAAAAAAAGAAGTTCTTGTAACAGGTGCTCCCGTTTCTGACCCCACGAAAGCTCCCGAAAAAAAACCTCACCAGAAGCCTGTTAACACAACAGAAAACAGAACAAACGCTCCTACAGTCACTCAGCCGGTTCTGAACATCACATACAATGAAGCAAAAGAAATTGCCCTCGGTCATGCGGGACTTACAGAAACCGATATCAGACATTACAAATCAGAGCTTGACAGAGAAAGAAATATAATTGTCTATGAAATAGAATTTGACTCAGGCAAACATGAGTATGAATATGAAATCAACGCAGACACAGGCAAAGTAATCAAGGCTGAAAAGGAAATAAGAGATTAAAAATCAGAGAGCAATTCCTCGCACCGCAAGGGGTTGTTCTCTTTTTCTTGCTTTTTTATTTTTTATGTTATATAATGAAAAAAAGGAGGGATTTCAATGAATGACGTAAAATCAAAAGTCCGTAAAAAATCCGACAGCGCTCAAGAAGTAGTCAAACTTGTTTTTATGTTTATCGTTGCTTTATGTGCTTCAATCATGTTTACATTTGATTGTTTTCAGATGAAAGATTTTTATAATGCCACAGTTGAAGTCACGGCAACTGTAGAACAGATTGAAAAATCGCAGGACGGATATTTAATAAAAATGAGTTATGATTATGATGGTGAAAACTTTACAGACATCAATTGGTATAAAAGCAATGCAGGATATACTGAGGGTAAAACAAAAGAAATCAGAATTAATTCAGAAAATCCCGATTTAACCTACACACAAAAAACATATATAAGAGATATGTATTTAAGTGCAGGTATGTTTGTCACTTCTTCGTGTGCTTTAATCTATGAAATAATACGTTATGTAAAAGAAAAGAAAACTATATGAAAACCAAAACTGACCGCCGTACATTTTGTACAGCGGTCATTAATTTTAAAATAATCAAAGCTTGGAGAAACCGTGGCTGTTGAGAAGTGCATCAAGCTTTTTGCCCTGTTTGCAAAGGGGACATTCGTGTGCAGGTGCTGTAAAATGATTCGGTAAATCTCCCGGATTGAATACCGACGCAATTTCATAGCCGTCACATTCCTCTTCTGTTGCGAAGATTGATGCAATACCCACAACTTCACCACCGTAATATTTAACTGCATCAATTGTAGCCTTTGCCGTGAAGCCTGTTGCAACATTAATACAGAGTATAAGCACGTGCTTGCCCCTGATCATGGGAACCATATTATCTCTGAACAAAAGCTGTGAACCACCTATTGTTTCGGGAGTTACGACGTAAATTGTCTGGTGAGCATTAATGTTCATAAAGTTATTTTTTGTAAGTTCCTGTGCAAGACATGTTCCGATAACTTCCGTTCCGTCAATGCAGAGAATTGTATCGACGATTTTTGTCTTGAATTTATAATCACTTGCAAGCTCTTCTGCAATTGCAGTTGCTTCTGAAAGACGGGATTTCTGCGCTGCAACATCAATATAATAGTTTGTATGAGAACGGCTTGTTGCAAAGTGTCCCTCAGCCACTCTGAGGTAAAGATTTTTTCTTTTGGCTTTTATTTTTAAAACCTTGTCTGTAGGCATAAAAATTACCTCCTCGTTATTTGTTATATTATTTTATAACATTTTAACAAAATTTACAATATTTTTCAAGAAAAAATATTAAATTTTATCACATTTTTCTTTTAGTTTAAAGGTTTCCTATTTACTTTTATCATTCAGCATGGTAAAATAAACAAAAAAAGCAAAGGAACGATTTTATGAATATATGGCACAACATTGACCCGAAAAGAATCACTCCCGAGGATTTTGTTGCAGTAATTGAAATCCCCAAGGGAAGTAAAAAGAAATACGAACTTGATAAGGAAACAGGTCTTCTGATGCTTGATCGTATTCTTTACACATCAACTCATTACCCCGCAAACTATGGTTTTATTCCCCGTTCTTACGGTGATGACGAAGACCCCCTTGATGTGCTGGTGCTTTGCTCTGCCGCCCTTGAACCCATGAGCCTTGTCAGATGCTATCCCATAGGATATATTTCTATGACTGATGACGGAAGACATGACGAGAAGATAATAGCTATACCTTTTGGAGACCCTACGTATCACGGATACAAAGATATTTCTGACCTGCCGCCTCATATTTTCAACGAAATGAAGCATTTCTTCTCCGTTTATAAAACACTCGAGGGGAAAGAAACGGATTCTGGCGAAATAAACGGCAGAGATGCAGCGGTTGAAGTAATTCAGGCATCTCTCGATAATTACATTGAGGTTTTCTGCAAATAAAATCAACAAAAAAACAATAGATTTTGCCACTTTATTCCAGAAAATGGAACCCCTTTGTCTTTCGGACTTTTCCCCTTACTGGGGAATCTCCCCTTGCGTTTTCAAGGGGAGGCTTTTTTCACGCTACTTGTAGTGAATTCAACAAGATTTTCAGAGAATAAAAATTCACGGAGTATTGATATGGCTTTTCAGTTTTTTGATAATTTCGACTTTCTGACCGATGGTGAAATCAATTTGAAAATTTCAGGAAAATATTCAGGTGACAAAGATATGTTGCCTTTTTATTATTACGATATTTTCCTTGATGACAGATTTATCGGCAGAATAAGCATGAGAATAGGAAGCAATTTCAATTCATATTATAACGGAAATATCGGTTATGAAATTGAAGAAAAATTCAGAGGAAACAAATACGCTTTTAAAGCATGTAAATTAATTCTTCCTATTGCAAAAGCTCACGGAATGAATGAAATAATATTGACTTGTGATGAAGATAATATTCCGTCTTATAAAACGATTGAAAAGTTAGGCGGAGAGTTAGTTGAAATTACAAAACCTCCTGAAACTTATTTTGCATACAGAGAGAATATGAAAAGACAAAAAATATACAAACTACATATCTGAGGATTATTTATGAATAAAGAAACTTATAAAAAACTTGAAACTTATATGCTGGAATGCATGAAAGATTCTGCACATGACAAAGAACATGTTTACCGTGTTCTTTACTCTGCCATGGACATTGCGGAGCATGAAAAAGATGTTGATTATGATATCCTTATTTCTGCCTGTTTACTCCACGACATTGCACGTGAGGAGCAAAACAAAAATCCTGAACTTTGTCATGCAGAAATTGGTGCAGAAAAAGCATATAATTTTTTAGTTGAAAATAATTTTGATATTGATTTTGCAGAAAAAGTAAAGCATTGCATCAGTTCTCACCGTTTCAGAAAAAATAATGAGCCTGAAAGTCTTGAAGCAAAAATTCTTTTTGATGCTGATAAAATTGATGCTGCAGGAACACTTGGCATTGCACGTACACTTGTATATCAGGGTGCCATGTGTGAGCCGCTGTATTCAGTAATGCCTGACGGAAAGGTTTCTGACGGAACTGATGATGTAATTCCTTCTTTTTTTCAGGAATACAAGTATAAACTTGAAAAAATTTATTCCCGTTTCTATACTGACCGAGGAAAAGAAATTGCAGAAGAAAGAAGAAAAACCGCTGTTTCTTTTTACGAAAATATGTTCAGAGAAGTCAGTTCAACTTATGAAAAAGGAATCAGTTTATTGCAAAATAAACTTTAATTACAAAATGAAAAATCCCGTGTTATTGTTTCCAATAACACGGGATTTGTTTAGTTTGTTAACGTATCTTCAGACAACTCAGATGAGTTCGATGATGCACATTTCTGCTGCGTCACCGCGGCGAGGGCCTGTCTTGATAATACGGCAATAGCCGCCGTTTACTTCCTTATATTTAGGAGCAACTTCATCAAACAATTTCTTAGCCACATCTTCTTTTGTAAGATAAGCCAATACCTGACGTTTTGATGCAAGAGAACCGTCTTTTGCGACTGTGATCATTTTCTCAGCCATTGAACGAACCTCTTTTGCTCTTGTAACGGTGGTTTCAATTTTGCCGTTCTCAATAAGATATGTTACCATTGCTCTGAGCATAGCCTTGCGATGGTCGCTGGTTCTGCCGAGTTTTCTGGTACCTGGCATTTAAAATCACTCCTTTATTCTTCTTCCGCGCGGAGCTCGAAACCAAGGGAGGACAACTTAGCAACAACCTCATCAAGAGATTTTCTGCCGAGGTTTCTAACCTTCATCATGTCATCCTCAGACTTGTTAATCAAGTCCTCAACAGTATTGATACCCGCTCTCTTCAAGCAGTTGAATGAGCGAACGGACAGGTCAAGTTCCTCAATGGTCATCTCTAAGATTTTTTCTTTACCGTTGTCATCTTTCTCGACCATAACCTCAGTATCGTATGCCTCATCTGAGAGGTCACCGAAGAGGTTGAGGTGCTCGTTGAGGATCTTGGCTGCGAGAGAAACGGCTTCCTTAGCGGTAATTGTGCCGTTTGTCCACACTTCAAGTGTCAACTTGTCGTAGTCAGTGATCTGACCAACACGTGTGTTCTCAACTGTATAGTTAACCTTGATTACAGGTGTATAGATTGAGTCTATTGCGATTACGCCGATAACAGGCTGCATAATCTTCTTGTTACGCTCTGCTGAAACGTAGCCGCGACCCTTATCACAAGTTAACTCCATATACACATGAGCATTTTTGTCCAGAGAAGCGATGTGATGTTCGGGATTGATGATTTCAACTTCACTGTCAGCTTTAATGTCGCCTGCAGTGATTTCGCCTTCACCGTCTGCCTCGATATACATTACTTTAGGACCGTCACCGTGGAATTTAAGGATTACTTCCTTAAGGTTAAGAACGATTTCTGTTACATCTTCCTTAACGCCCTCAATTGTCGAGAACTCATGGAGAACGTTATCAATTTTAACAGATGTAATTGCGTAACCCGGGAGAGATGAGAGAAGAACTCTTCTCATGGAGTTACCAAGTGTA
>JAZOAY010000138.1:0-9056 GCA_045595725.1 Acutalibacteraceae bacterium
TTTCTTGAAAAAATACAGGTTTCAATTTTAATGCAAAGGAACTTTTTTATACCATTACTTATGTTTTCTCGTATTATACAAAACATATTTGTATAATTGACAAAGAATTATATATTTAGGAAAAGAATTGAAAATGAGTTAATAAATATGAATCTGATTATTATGAAAATCACAGTTGCCATTCTTCCTCGTTCACCTGCCCGATTTACATATTAAGGTTACGTTTACCTTTTGAATTTTGTTGCTTGTGGTCAACTTATCCGCTTAATATGCTTTAGTATCAGGTTTCTGTCCGTCAGGCTACGATTTTGCTATCGCTTCTTTTTTACCGCACCTCACAATGTGAAACTTGCAAGTAGCTTCTGAGTTCGTCGGTAACTACGTCTCGGTGGCTTTCACCACAGAGCATTGATATCCCATTATACCACAAAGGCAATCGACTACAAAAAGTTGATTGTCTTACTTTCTTTTGGGTTTGATATTTTAAGATTTCTGTATATAATCTTGCGTTCTGTTCATCATTTGCGAGGTATCTTTCGAATGTTCTTTTGATGTTTCTTAAGCGAAATTTTCTTCTTGTTCAGAAGTTTTTTGAAGAGGTGTTCTGAATAGAATTCTCGCAGTGGATCAGGTTAAAATTCTTCTGTTTTTACTTGTTTGATATTGAATTTTTAATAACATTTTTATAGTTAGTTAATCTAAAAATCGTAATTACGGGAAATACTAAAAGCTCACAAGTTACGCTTTTGCGTTTTTGCGTGAATATGAATTGTGTTTTAGTAATTACGGGAAGAAATCTTTTATCACAAGTTACGAAAAGCTGTTTTTTCAAAATTTTCAATTTTGTTTTCGTATAGTATTTTTTGATTTTCGTAGGTTAAAAATTGAACTTTTTTATGGTGAACAAAAATCTTCTACAGAGGTGGTTTTAGTATACTGTTTTAATACTTTTATCACAAGTTACGAAAACTCATTTTTGAGGTGTTTTTTTGCTTCAAGTTTTCGTATACTGTTTTGCTATTTTTGATGAGTTTTTTTCTTGTTCAGAGGAGGCTTTTGAAGAATTGTTTTTCTTCCTGTCCAGAAATCTTTTTCTGAGCAGAAAACAGATTTTAAATTTCTATCCAGAAGATAGAGAAGGATGAAAGCTTCTTTTTGTTAGGAAAATCTTTTCTGAATAAAGACAACTGTAGGAAAAAATTATACCTCGGATCTTCAGACGATTCGGGGCTTTGGTGCATTTATTGATATCAATTTGTATTTAAAACGCGTCATGATTGTCGATTTTGTGCGCTGATCACATATTACTGATCTGAAAAGTAAAGAGCCCTGATTACAATATAAAATAGTAGTGACAACAATTTGAGATTATGATATAATAATAGTGTCATATCAGAGCTCCTGGAATAGGAGTAAATAATGAAATATACAAAAAGAAAAGACCGCAAAGGGCATGTTTTGTATGCTGGTGAAAACCAGAGAAAAAATGGTACATACCAATATAGTTACACCAATAAGAAAGGTGAACGTAAGTTTATTTATGCACCGACGCTTGATGTGCTCAGAAAAAAGGAAGCTGAAATTCAGAAAAGTCTGAATATGGACCTTGATTACCATGAGGCATCAATAACTGTAATTGTGCTTGTTGAGAGGTATATAAAACTTAAAGATAATTTAAGATACAATTCAAAGGTTAATCATCGTTTCGTTCTGAATATACTGAAAAATGATGATTTCGGTTATATGAAAATACGGAATGTAAAAGTCTCGGATGCAAAAGCGTTTATTCTCAGATTACACCAAAAATACAAACGCAATACACTTTACACAATAAAAGGTGTACTTGGTCCTGCTTTTTAGATGGCATTTGATGATGGTATTCTTTATCGGAACCCGTTTGCTTTTGAAATGAAGTCTCTTGATATTGAAGATAATTCTGATGATATAAAAGCATTGACAAAAGAAGAACAGGAAATGTTTCTTGGCTTTATCAAAAACAGCAAAACGTATTCAAAGTATTATGATGAAATTGTTCTTCTTCTCAAAACAGGGCTCAGAATCAGTGAGTTTTGTGCTATTACTGAAAAATCACTTGATTTTGACAAAGGTATCATCCATGTTGATTATCAGCTTCAGAAAGAAAAAGGCGGAGTTTATGTGATGGGTCCGTTGAAGACTAAATCGGGAAAACGTGAAGTTCCTATGTCTGTAGAGGTGTATAATACTTTTCTTAAGATTGTTGAAAAAAGAAAAGAGCAGAATATTGATTGGGTTGTTGACGGTCATTCAGGTTTTCTTTTTCTTGATAAAGATATGAAACCTAAAACCGCTCTTCACTATGAGAAAATGGTACAAAGAGCAAAAACTGAGTTCAATGAAACTCACGAGTATCAGCTCAAAATAGTTACACCTCATGTTTTTCGTCATACATTTTGTACTGAATTAGCTGAAGCGGGAATGCTTCCTCAGAATTTACAGTATATTATGGGCCACGCTGATTTCGGAACTACAATGAAGTATTATGTAGATAAAAAGGCGGAAACTGCAAATAAAGCAATGGGTGAAGTTGTACCTCTTGCTATGAATAAAATGGCTTGATAAAGTCGGTGTTGTATTTACATCAAATTTACATCAATTTGATGTAGATTTATGGAGAGTTATGGAGAATGGTGTAATTTTGGTGTAAACAGATAGAATCAGAATCCCCCAAAACATAGGGATTTGTAGAGTTATAAAGGGTTGTGAAGAGATGGTTAAAATAATGTTCGTCTGCCATGGCAATATATGTCGTAGTCCTATGGCGGAATTCATACTGAAAGATATGGTAAAGAAAAAGGGGATTGAAAAGGAGTTTTTGATAGCATCTTCTGCTACAAGTACGGAAGAAATATGGGGTGGCAGAGGAAATCCTGTTTATCCTCCTGCCAAGGCAGAACTAAAAAAGCATGGGATTTCCTGTGAAGGTAAAACTGCCGTTCAACTTAAAAAGGAAGATTATGAAAAATATGACATGTTCCTTTGTATGGATAGCATGAATTATCGGAATATTCTTCGCATTTTCGGTTCCGATAAAGATGAAAAAGTAAGAAGGCTTATGACTTTTACTTCCCGTGGGGGAGATGTGGATGACCCGTGGTACAGTGGTGATTTTACTACGGCTTACCGTGATATTTATGACGGATGTGTTGCATTAATTGAGAAATTGGGGTGGTCCTGATGAAAATGGTCTTGTTAACGGCATTAGGCGTTGGCGGTGCCACAATAATAGGTTCTGTTTTTGGTTTCATTTTTAAAAAAATATCTCATCGTTTCAGCGATATTGTTCTGTCTTTTGCAGCAGGAGTTATGCTTGCTGCGGCGGTGCTTGGTCTTATTGTACCGTCACTTGATTACGGCGGAAAATATGCAATTTTAATTACCGTTGCAGGTATATTTACAGGTGCCGCGTGTCTTAATGTGATTGATAAATTAGTACCTCACATGCACAAACTTGTGGGCGTTGATAATGAAAGTCACGAAAATAACGCCCGACTCAGCAAAGTTCTTTTGTTTGTTACGGCAATTGCTATTCATAATCTGCCTGAAGGAATTGCTGCCGGAGTCAGCTTCGGAACAGGTGATTCAACTCAGGCTTTGCTTATTGCAGGTGGTATTGCACTGCAGAATGTTCCCGAAGGTATGGTGATTATCGGACCTATGCTTGCTGCAGGAATAAGTCCCAAAAGAACATTTATTTCTGCTTTGATAACAGGTGTTATTGAAGTGGTGGGTACACTTATCGGTTATTTTGCGGTAAATATTGCATCTGCAGTTCTTCCTTTTGCACTTGCTTTTGCAGGCGGTACAATGCTCTATGTTATCAGCGATGAAATGATTCCCGAAACGCATGCTCACGGAAGTCAGAGAGGTGCAACTTACGCACTTCTGGTCGGTTTTGTGGTGATGCTTGCATCTGATTTTTTATTGGGGTGAAAAATTATGTATAAAAAAATAATGTCGTTAATACTTTGCTTTGTAATTGTTATTGGAGCGTTCAGCCTTTCTGTTTCTGCTTACGATGTTAACCCGACAACCTGGGCAGCAGTTGACGGTCTTGGAAGAACGCTTTCTGATAATTCCCGGACCGCAGGCAAAAAACAGAACAAATTTGTGGGTATGTTCTATTGGACATGGCATTATCCCTGGGTTCACGACCATGAGGCAATAACAACAGGCAGTGTTCTTGATAAATTTCCCGAAGCACTCAACGATTTTGACCATCCTGCATGGGGCGGTACGTATAGCGGAAGACCTTATTTCTGGGATGAACCTCTCTACGGGTTTTATTCAAATCTTGATGAATATGTTCTTCGTAAACACGCAGAGCTTCTTGCTGATGCAGATATAGATGTAATAATTTTTGATACAACAAACAGTACGCTTACTTTTGAAGAGGGTTATGAAAAACTTTTCAAAGTGTGGACTGAAGCAAAAGAAGATGGCGTTGATGTGCCTCAGGTTGCTTTCATTCTTAATTTTGCAGGGAGAGAAGAGACACGTACCCAGCTCAGACAACTTTATAACGATGTTTATTCACAGGGCAGATACGAAGACCTGTGGTTTATGTGGGAAGGCAAACCTCTCGTTATGGCAAAGCACAGATGTCTTAATCTTTTTGATGAAACAGACAGAGAAATCTACAAATTCTTCACTTTCCGTGCGAATGAGTCTACATATTTTGCCTCAGATAAATCATATTTCAGCGATACATGGGGATGGTGCTCTGACTATGAACAGACACTTTTCGGCAAAAGAGCAGACGGATCTGTTGAACAGATTTGCGTTTCCGTTGCACAGAATGCCAATGAATTCGGACTTAATGCAATGAACTGTCCTGAAGGTACTGTACAGGGCAGGGGCTTTTCTGACGGAGCTTATTCATACACTTACAATTATGCAGGTAAAGATATTACAGTTAACAGTAAAACTGAAAACGCTCATTTCTACGGAATAAATTTCCAACAGCAATGGGATTATGCAATTGAGAAAAATCCTGATTTTATTTTTGTAACAGGTTTCAACGAATGGATTGCAGGCAGATTTGATGAATGGAGTGGTACTGAAAATGCATTTCCTGATCAGTTCAGTCCTGAATACAGCCGTGACATTGAACCGTCAAAAGGCGAGCTGAAAGACTATTTTTACTATCAGCTTGTTGAAAATGTAAGACGTTACAAGGGAACGGATCATCTTCCTGAAAATAATGCCGAGAAATCTATTGATATAAACGGTGATGTTTCTCAATGGGAAAGTGTAAAACCTGAATATAACCATTATACAGGTTCTACAAGAAACCGTGATGATGACGGATGGAAAGGCACTCACTACGTGAACGATACAATGCGTAACGATATTGTAAAGTGCAAAGTTGCCTACGATGATGAGAAAGTATATTTCTATGTCCAAACAAAGGATAATCTTACTTCTTCGGCTGATAATGCATGGATGAGATTGTTTGTAGATACTGACACAACAGGAGTTTCTGAAAACTGGGAAGGCTTTGAATTTGTAATTAACAGAAATTCACCTGAAAACGGAAAGGTAACTGTTGAAAAATCAACAGGCGGATGGTCTTTTAAAAATATGGGAACAGGTGACATGGTTGTCAATGGAAATGTTCTTCAGATATCTGTTAACAGAAGTTTGCTTGGACTGACAGGCGATGAAGTGAAATTTAATTTCAAATGGTCCGATAACATGCAGGAAGATGATGTTATGGATTTCTATACAAACGGAGATGTTGCACCGGGAGGAAGATTTACATTTGTTTTTGACAGCACGTCAGAAAAACATGAGGTTGCTCCCGAAGAAGCAGTAAGTCCTTTTATAAATAAACTCAATGAGTTTTATGCTTCTTTCAGGAAGTTTATAAATTACGTTTTTAGCAATTTATCTTGAAATGATGTTATTTTTCTGATAAGATAATATAAAACAAAGGATGGTGTTAAAAATGATTTCATTTATCAGAAGTATTGTGGCGGTTATTATGTCACTGCTCAGTATTTGTTTTTCAAGTGTTTTCGGTGATTTTACTGCTGATACAAAGCCTCTTAAAGATGATTGCAAACTGTATTTTGCAGCAATTTCCGATATACACATGACAGAGGAAACTGCAAGAAGGGACATGCTCCGTTTTGCTCTTGAAGATTTTGAAAAATCATCTTATGCTCTTGATGCGATTGTACTTGCAGGTGACCTTACAGACCATGGTGAAGAACCTGAATGGGAAATGCTGAAAGAAGCTTTTGAACCCTACTCTCCTGCCCGAAATATTATCATGGCTCAGGGTAACCACGATACATGGACTGAGGATGATAAATATGACCTTGCAAGAACTTTGTTCATAAAGTACAATAAGGAAATTTCTGACAGAGAAATTGAAAATGAATACTATTCAACAAAAATCAACGGCTATACATTTATTGTTATGGCAAGTGAAACAGACAGAACTTCTGCTTACATAAGCGACACCCAGCTTGAATGGTTGTCGGAAGAAATGGAAAAAGCGTCTCAGGACGGACTTCCTGTTTTTGTTGTCAGCCATTGGCCGATAAATGAAAGTCACGGACTTCCCGAAACATGGGGAGATGATGAACCTGAGCCTGACGATGGAGGTTTTGGTGATCAGTCGGCACAGGTTGAAGAAATTCTCAAAGCCTATGAAAATGTGTTCCTTATTTCAGGACATATTCACAGCGGCTTTAATCATGAAGGCTATGAAGATACATACGGTTATGTGAGCGTAGAATCTGACGGTTCTTTTCATAGTGTAAATCTTCCGTCTTATATGTACATGACAATCCGTGGCAGAATTGCAAACGGAACAGGCTTCAATTTTGAAGTTTACGAGGATGAAGTAATAATTCGCGGAAGAAGTTATTCTGCAGGTGTGTGGTACTCAGATTATAACTGGACAATTGACCTTGTATAAAATTTTAAAATCAACCTTCGGCTCTCTTGTGAAAAGAGAGCTGTTGTTTTTGTGAAAAATGACTGAGGGATTTTAAATGGAACAGTTCTGAAATCACAATGTCTCTGATTAACACCGTAGGGCAGGTGTTTGCTTATAGATTTTTTGTTGAAAAACTTGCAGAAATTTAACGATTTATCTTGATAAAGTGATTTTATTATGCTAAAATGATATTTCAAAGAGAAATCCTCGGAGGCGATATAAATGATTAAATTCGGTACTGGCGGTTGGAGAGCGGTTATCGGAGAAGATTTCACACAGGAAAATATCCGTCTTGTAGCAGCGGGTATTCTGAAACTTGCAAATGAAGAAAACAAAACGGACAAGCCTGTGATTGTCGGTTACGACAGACGTTTCCTTTCGGAAAATGCGGCTAAATGGGTTGCAGAAACTCTGGCTTCAGGCGGAATGAAAGTGTGGTTTTTAAATCGTTCAGCACCCACACCTCTTATTATGCATACGGTAATGAAGGAAGGTCTTCATTATGGTATAGAAATTACCGCAAGCCACAACCCTGCAAACTATAACGGAATTAAACTTATTGTTGATGAGGGCAGGGACGCACCTCTTGAAACAACAGGAAGACTTGAAGAACTTATTGAAGAAACAAAAGAAGTTGCTTTCACGGATTTTGATGAAGCTGTAAAATCAGGTAAAATTATTTACAGAAAAAATCCTTTCAATGATTTTCTTGATGATATTATTGATTTGCTTGATATGAATGCATTGAGAGAAAGGGGACTTCGTGTTCTTTTTGACACAATGCATGGTTCAGGCGCATATCCGCTGCAGGTTATTTTTTATACTGCACGCTGCACAATTGACACAATAAACATTAATAAGGACGCATATTTCGGCGGAAGAATGCCTGCACCCAGTGAAGAAACTCTCAGTATGCTTCGTCATGCTGTTGTGAAAGGTTCATATGACCTTGGTATTGCAATGGATGGTGACGGTGACAGACTTGGCGTTATTGACAGAACAGGCAGATACATTGATGCAAACGAAATACTCTGCATGCTTTACTATTATCTTGTGAAGTATAAAGGCTGGAAAGGTGGCGTTGTAAGAAACCTTGCAACAACCCACATGCTTGATAAAATTGCAGAAAGTTTCGGAGAAAAATGTTATGAAGTACCGGTAGGATTTAAATATATTTCATCAAAAATTGATGAAGTTGATGCAGTTCTGGGCGGTGAAAGTTCAGGTGGTCTTACAGTAAGGGGACACATCCACGGTAAAGACTCAGTTTATGCAGCATCACTTTTTGCAGAAATGGTAAGCGTAATCGGTAAAAGTCCTGCGGAAATTATGGATGAACTTGAAGCAGAGTTCGGACATTTTGAAATGGTTGAAGATAACCTTCGTTTTGCACCTGATTATAAGTGCGTAATTGAAAAAATTGTTTTTGAAGATAAAAAATTACCGTCATTCGATGCAGAAGTTGAAAATGTAAATTACGAAGACGGATGTAAAGTTTATTTCAAAGACGGAAGCTTTGTTATCTGCAGATTCTCAGGCACAGAACCTCTTCTCAGAATTTTTGCAGAGGCTGATAATAAAGAAAAAGCAGCAAAGTACATAACAGATTTCAAAGAGTTTTTGAATATTTAAAAGAAAAGCGGAGATGTTTGATTCAAAACATCTCCGCAAATTTTTTTAAAAAACAAAAGCACCGCAAATGCGATGCTTAAGTTGGTGGGTGAGGGTGGATTCGAACCACCGAAGTCACTGACGACAGATTTACAGTCTGTTCCCTTTGGCCACTCGGGAACTCACCCACATATTGAATTTTGGGCATAAAAGTGGAGCTGGTGGACGGACTCGAACCCCCGACCTGCTGATTACAAATCAGCTGCTCTACCAACTGAGCTACACCAGCAACTTCAACGCTCGATTAATATACCATACTTTTGCGAGAATGTCAACACTTTTTTTGAAATTTTTTTAATTTTTTTCAAAAAACTTTTTATTCGGCAAAATATGCTACTTCATCAAAGGATTTTCTCACTTTGTTTCTGAGTTTGTCTCTTTCCGCATAGCCGAC
>JAZOAY010000139.1:0-11397 GCA_045595725.1 Acutalibacteraceae bacterium
AATCGTTTTTGTTTTTGTCGTTAGCAGGCATCTGTTTTCTTCAACTCTCCTTTACCAATTATTTTATGTATATTCAGAAACGTATTTATATGTAAATAGTATATCAATTTATTATACTATCCAAGGATAACAATGTCAAGAATAATATGGCTGAATTTTCCTTATTTTATTCAATATTCAGGCATATTTCTGAGTTTCGGCAACAGCAAGTGCGTCGCATCTTTCATTCTCGGGATGACCATTATGACCTTTCAGCCAATGGAAAGTAACATCATGTCTGTCAAGCAATACGAGCAGTTCTTCCCATAAATCAACATTCAGTGCAGGCTTTTTATCTGCTTTACGCCAATTATTTTTCTTCCATGAGTAAACCCAACCTTTTACAACGCTGTCACAAACGTATTTTGAGTCAGTATACAAATCTATTTCACAAGGTTCATTCAGAGCTTTAAGACCGCTGATTACAGCAGTCAATTCCATACGATTATTAGTAGTTTGACTTTCGCCTCCGCTTAACTCCTTAACTACGCCTTTATATCTGAGTATTGTCCCCCAACCACCGGGACCGGGATTACCTGAACACGCACCATCAGTAAACATTTCAATTTTTTTCATCATTACATTCCTTTATCTTTTTTATATGCCGCTTCAATTGCATTAAAGACTATTTTGTCAAATTTACTTTTGTCTGACATATTAAGTTTATTCACAGAATCTGCAACTGCAGATGCAACAATTTCAAGAGACTCTCTCTTAGAAAGACCGTACTTTACACCAACTCGTGCAACAGCGTCAATAAACAGGTATGAATATGCGGGTGAACATCCTGCAATTGCAGAATAAACCGAAAATTTTTCTTCATTAACCATTACTGCTGTCCCGAATGATTCAAGAATTTTAATTCCAACTGAAATTTCGCTCTCGGTGACATTATCAGAAAAAGCATAACCCGAAACGGCCTGACCTGCTATGGCGTTGATATTCGGCATTACACGTATTACTTTTGCATCAAATTCCACATAATCTTTCAATCGTTTTATGCTTTGTCCTGCAGCAATTGATATGACAAGTGGATTCACTTTACAGAGTGATTTTCTGAGCGGAATCAAAACATTTTGTAAAGCGATTGGCTTTACAGCAAGGAAAACACATTCACATTGTGAAACAAGTTCCTCATTACTTTCAAATGCAGTTATACCAAGCTTTTCAGCACCTGAGTTAAGTTTATCTGCATCGGTATCAAATGCACCAATTTCATCACCTTTAAAATTTCCTGAGGAAATCATGCCTGTTATTATTGCTTCAGCCATATTGCCAAAACCGATAAAACCAACTTTTTTCATAATTGTGTTCCTTTCAACCTAAAAAATCTTGTGTCATGGCTAAAATATCGCAAATTTCATCTGAAAGTGACTGCAAAAATCCATATGTATCTTCATTGTCAGCAAGAATTCTGCCAGCTTTGCCGACTTTTCTCTCAAAGGATTTATTCAATTTGATTTCATCATACAAAAGTGGACATATTCCTTTTGCACGCGGGTCATCAATAACATAAATACTTCCGTCATGCAGCAACGGGAACAAGGGAAAAATTCGGCATGCTATTGGTCTGTAATTTCTGTTACAGCTACCGTTGCATATAAGAATCTTTCGTTCAGAAGTATCACTTTTAATTGTAAATCCACCAATATCTTCTAAGATTTTATCTTCACCGGGAAAAAGTATCATTCCTGTTTCGCTGTCACCTTTGCAACATTCTATATTGCAAATTTTACCACAATCATTTTTTAATGGTGTTACTTTTTGAAGAATTTTATATACTTTTTTTATTGTTTTTTCGGTGCTCATATTATCGTCAGCTCCAACAATATATAATCATTAAAAGTATAACGCACGTATATAAAAAAGTCAATGAAGTTGACATAAAACCTTTTTTAGGATATAATCAGAAAAAGATTTATTCAAGTGGTGATCATTCTATGAGCAAAAAGAAAAATACATCAAATACAACACTTAAACTTGTTATATCGGCACTCATGCTTGCTTTATCAATAATTCTTCCAACAGTTATCAGCATGGGCAGTCAGCGTCTCGGACAAATATTTTTACCTATGCACATACCTGTTATGCTTTGCGGAATAGTCTGTGGTACACCTTACGGAATCATTATTGGTCTTATCGCTCCGTTGCTTAAAAGCGTAATTACAGGGTTGCCCGTTATAACATCAGCAGTGTCAATGGCGTTTGAACTTGCTACATATGGCGGAATGTGCGGAATGCTTTACAAAGCTTTTCCTAAAAAAATAGGTTATATTTATCCTACTCTTCTTATTTCAATGATTGTTGGCAGAATTGTCAACGGTTCAATTAATTATTTGATTGCCACCGCATCAGATAATGAGTTTGTGTTAAATTCTTTCATATCTTTGACCACAGTCAGTGCTTTACCGGGCATTGTAATACAATTAGCACTCATTCCTCTTGTTGTACTATCATTAAGAAAGACAAGGTTTATGTTCAATGAATAAAAAAACTGAAGAATTGATAAAATCACTTATTTCTAATGGTAAAAGAATTGCAATAGCAATTGAGGGGCCGTGTACTTCGGGAAAAACAACACTTGCAGAAGAAATTTCACAGAAGTTTGACTGTAATGTAATACATGTAGATGATTTTTTTCTTCCGTTTGAAAGAAAAACCACCGAAAGACTTTCAGAGCCGGGAGGAAATATTGACTACGAAAGATTTTCTGATGAAGTGGTGAAAAATCTTAAATCAGATAAAATTTTTACTTACGGGAAGTTTAACTGTAGTGAGGGTAAGGTTACCGAACAAATTGAAATCATCCCCGATTCTTTGACAATAGTTGAAGGTGTTTACTCTATGCATCCTTATTTCGGGGATATTTACGATTATAGAATTTTTCTTGATGTAAGTGATGAAACGAAAATCAGAAGACTGAAAATCCGTTCACCTGAAAAACTTGACAGATTCATAAATGAATGGATTCCGATGGAAAACAAATATTTCAATGAATGCAAAATTAAAGAAAAGTGCGACATGATAATTGATAACAACTAAATTACAACTTTTTTTGAAATTACTATTGATTTTTTTATTAAGATACAATATAATATATTAGTAATTTCGCCGGAATGATGGAATTGGCAGACGTGCTGGACTCAAAATCCAGTGGTAGCGATACCGTGCGGGTTCGACCCCCGCTTCCGGCACCAATAAAAGAAACGACAGATTTCACTCTGAGTCTGTCGTTTCTTTTTATTTATTGAATAGCGTTATTATATTTTTCCGCCTGTAGTTTAAACATTTCTGCGTATTTACCACCGGATGCAATCAGTTCTTCATGGCTTCCCATTTCAATAACTCTACCCTTTTCCATCATTATAATTCTGTCTGCGTGGCGAGTAGTTGAAAGCCTGTGTGAAATAAAAATAACTGTTTTATCTTCTGATGCTTCCATCATAGCATGATTAAGTTCATACTCTGAAACAGGATCAAGATTTGCAGATGGTTCATCAAGAATAACATAAGGACATTTTTTGTAAAACGCTCTTGCTATTGCAATCTTTTGTTGTTCCCCGCCTGAAAGCATAAGTCCGTTATCATCAAACTCTCTGAGCAAAACTGTGTTAAGACCATCAGGTAACTCTTTATTAAAACCAGCTGCTTTCAATGCTTTCCACACACGTTCTTCATCATAATTCTTTGTGAGTGCAACATTTTCTGCAACAGTAGCTGAAAAAATCTGAAAATCCTGAAATACTGCCGCAAAACGGTCTCTGTGCGATTTTATTGTAACATCCTTTATATCAACACCACCAATCTCAATTGCTCCATCTGTAACATCATATAGACGAAGCAGAAGATTGGTAAGAGTAGTTTTTCCTGCACCGTTATAACCTACAAGAGCAATTTTTTCGTAAGGCTTAATTTCGATGTTTATATTTTCAAGAGCATCCTTGTCAGAACCCTCATAAGAAAAAGACATGTTTTTTATACTTATTGTTTCAGGCTCATCACACTTTGCTGTAATTTCACCGTCAATCAAATCAGATTCAGCACTCAGGAAAGACCTGTATTTTTCAATCATTTTTGAACGCTCAGTAAAAGTTCTGATAGAATACACTGTAAGATATAAAACAGATGCTCCAATTTGTACAGCACCATTAAACGCAGCAACAAAATCACCCGCGCCTAATTTTCCGGTAACTAACGTCTGATACCCGATATAAGCAGTCAATGCAAGCATAAATCCGATTACCTGAATGCCTGTTTCCTGGAAGAAGAAACCCCATTCAAGTTTTTTCAGGAATTTGCTTTCTGTTCTATACGTATCATCAACACTTTCATCAAATCTTTTCAGCAGAAGCTTTTTGATACCTGTTGTTCTTATCTCACCTGCGTATTCCTGCAAATAAAAAAGTCTTGCAAAGTAATCACTTTTTCTTTCTTTTTCAACAATAGCTTCACGACGTTTCATCTGGAGATTACCGAGAAATCTTCCGAGAGGTACAAAACCAAATACAAAGGCAAATACAATCAACAGACATATAGGGTCAATTGTAAGCATTGCAACACTTATTGATAAGAAAGAAATAATTTGTGCAACATAGTGTCTTACGTTTTCAAGGAATGAATGAATGTTTTCAGATGATGTCTGAACAGCAAGAATAAAATCAGCATAAAATGACGGATTATCATATTTTGCGAGGTCAAGTTCAATAGCTTTATTGTAAAGTTTCGAGTGTATACCGAGATAAAGTTTTTCACGTTCTCTGTGACCGAAAAGTTCATAGAATATGCTGGAATATACATTGGCAATAACTAAAATTCCAACCATCATTGCCACACCTGAGATTATTTTTTTAGTATCAGCACCATTCTGTACCTCATCAATTACATATTTGATACCGATTACGGAAATAAGCTTACCCGGAAGAATTGTAATAATCTCCTCGAAAATTTCACCTATTACAAGTGCGGGTGAAACCGAAAACATAAGTTTTAGCATATACCATGTATTGGACAAAATACCATGATTATTCTTTATTTTCTTCATATTTCACTAACCTCCTCACTATAATTAGAGGCTTGCATGTTAAACATTTCCGCATATATTCCGCCTTTAGCCATAAGCTCATCATGACTGCCAGTTTCAAGTATAGTACCGTTACCAAATACAAATATTTTATCAGAAAGTACCGCACTTGAAAGTCTGTGAGAAATAAATATAACACTTTTATTTTCAGTTTCAGCAATAATACTTTCATACATTTTATATTCAGCTATCGGGTCAAGTGCAGAAGATGGCTCGTCAAGAATAGCAAGACTGTAATCTTTTGCAAACATTCTCGCAGCAGCAACTTTTTGCTGTTCACCGCCTGAAAGTCCTGTTCCTTTATCATCAAATTCTCTCGTGATTACAGTATCACCTTTCTTTGGCAGAGTTGATATTTTCTCGTAAACGCCGCTCTTTTTCAGTGATTTCTTTGAAAGTATTACATCATCTTCAGTTTTTGTTTCATGACAAAGAACATTTTCATTTACAGACAAGGCATAAACCTTATAGTTCTGAAAAACTGTTGCAAGTCTCCTTCGTAATGAAGCAATATCATATTGGAGAATGTTCACACCGTTATACAATATTTCTCCTTCTGTGGGATTATAGAATCTTAACAACAGTTTTACAAAAGTTGTTTTTCCTGCGCCGTTATGACCGACTATTGCAACTCTGTCCTCTTTATTGATTTTCAAGGAAACATTTTTCAATGTATATTCACCAGATGAAGGATATCGGAATGAAACATTTTTAAACTCAATTGTTTCAAATTCACCGGCTTCTTTTTCACCACTCACAACACTTTGTTTAAAAGAGAAAAATTCCTTCAGATATCCGAAATACATTGAGATTTTCTGTATTTCAGAAGCACATGTAATACATTCATTCACAACTGAATTCAAGTTATTTACAGCCGTCATTACAACAGAGAAATCTGAAACAGGTAAATCTTTCTTTACAACAAATCTGTAGCAAGTGTAAAGATATGTTGCTGCAACAGGAAACGATTCGCTGAAAGAGCTGACAACAAAATCAATAATCGCAACCCTGATGCCGTATTTTTTTATTATCGCTCTGTTGTTTTCAACCGCTCTTTTCATTTTTTCATACATTACGGAAAAGATATCAGATGTACGCATATCTTTAGAAAAATCACGTAAAAAAACAGTACGCTGAACATATGATTTTTCTCTGCGATTAGGAGTCATCTCTTTGTCTTTTTTTATTTCAAGTCTGTTTTTGTATCCTAAAATAAGGAAAACAAGCAAAAGCATGGACATAATAAACAACAATTTCGGATCAATTGAAACTATGTAAATTACAAGAAATACTCCTGTTATCATGCTTGAAATAATACGCGCAACATGAAAACAGAAATCCATATATCTTTTATTTGATACAATTTCGGTCGCACGGGTATAAATATCATAAAATTCAGGATTTTCAAAACACTCAATGTCAACTCTGCCCGCATGTTCAAAAATTTTTTTGTTCAAAGAATGGTACACTTTGCGGTAACACAAAACAACATAAAAGTCACTGAAAATTTCCAGACCTTTTGCAACAATACCTGAAAGCACAAAAACAAGCACCATAATCATATACTCATTGAAAGAACCCTTTCTTTCAATGATGTTGAGCAAAACTCTCAGAAACAAAATCTGCTGAATAAAATTCGCAAAGAACCAATATGCAGTCTGTGTAAGTGCCATCATAGGAATTGCCATAGGTGATGCTGACGAAACAATTTTTATTGCATATACAACATTTCTGAAAGTTTCAAAAGATTTTTTATTTGCTTTTTTGTTACTTTTCACACGCATCTCCCCCATTTAAAAATATAGACAATTTTATCATTTTTTATTTTACATGTCAACAGAACTTACTTGACAACGAAAAACATATATTCTATAATTCTTTCTAATTGGAGATGACTGTAAAATGCTGAAAAATAAGTTTGAAAAATTAAATATAAAAAATATTACTTCAGGAATATTAATATTTTTAAAATGGTTCCTTATATCAGTTCTGACAGGTCTTATTGTCGGTGCAGTTGCCATTGCGTTTCATTATGCAATTGATTATGCAACTGAACTGAGAAATCATCACACATGGCTTATTTATTTACTTCCTGTGGGAGGTATTCTGATTGCGTTGTTTTATCATATCTGCAAAAAAGATGATGATAAAGGCACCAACTTTATTCTTTCTGCCGTTAAAGGAAAAAACAATGTTTCCATTCTCACAGCACCATTGATTTTTATATGCAGTACAATTACACACTTATTCGGCGGTTCTGCCGGCAGAGAAGGTGCTGCACTTCAGCTTGGTGGTTCAATTGCAAATAATATCGGCAGATTGATAAAGCTCGACGAAAGAGAAGTAAGAATTATCACAATGTGCGGTATGAGTGCTGCTTTTTCCGGATTGTTCGGTACTCCTGTTACTGCCGCAATTTTTGCAATTGAAGTAGTAAGTGTAGGCATTATGCATTTTTCTGCAATAGTACCATGTGCTATCTCTGCCTTAACTGCAAATGCTTTAGCGGGTTTTTGTTCAGTAGCACCTACTGAATTTCAGTTAAACGGCATTCCGGATTTTACCTTTTTATCTTTTGGCAAGACAAGCCTTCTTGCAATTTTATGTGCAATTCTCAGCGTGATATTCTGCGTTACAATGCACAAAACTTCAGAACTCTATAAAAGGTTTTTTAAGAACAGATATATAAGAATTGCCGTTGGTGGCATTTTAGTTGTTATTTTAAGTTTAATTGTCGGAACTTTTGATTATAATGGTGCAGGCATGCATATTGTTGAAAAATCATTTACCGATGACATAGGATATGAAGCTTTTATTCTGAAAATTATTTTTACAGCACTTACACTTGGCGCAGGTTATAAAGGCGGAGAAATTGTGCCCGTATTTTTCACAGGTGCAACCTTTGGTAATGTGGCAGGTAAACTTCTCAGCTTATCACCTTCTTTTGGTGCGGGAATAGGTATAATTTCTCTTTTTTGCGGTGTTACGAACTGCCCTGTTACGTCAATAATTTTAAGCGTTGAACTTTTCGGAAGTGACGGAATTATCTTTTTCTTCCTTTCGTGTGCATTGAGTTATATGCTTTCAGGATATTGCGGACTGTATGAAGAACAGGAAATAAGATATTCAAAATTGAAACTTGAAAAAAATGACCGAAAAATTCAATAAAATAGCTATTTCATTATTGAAATCCACGATATAATGTGTTATCATTGTAAAAAAGCACAGAAAGTAGTGATAACATGAAAAAATTTCCAGTTGCCGTTCAGCTTTATTCTGTAAGAGATAATATGGCTGAAGATTTTGAAGGCACATTGAAAAAAGTAAAAGAATTAGGTTATGAAGGCGTTGAATTTGCAGGTCTTTTTGAAAAAAGTGCTGACGAAGTAAAGAAACTTGTAAACGAAATTGGTCTTACTCCTATTTCTGCTCATGTTCCCTATGCAGACATGGTTGACGATGCTGAAAAAGTTCTCTCGGATTATGCGAAGATCGGATGTAAATTTGTTGTCATTCCTTACATGACAGAAGAATACCGTCCCGGTGCTGAAAAATTTGATGAACTTATTGAAAACATTAAAATTATCGGTGCAAAAGCTAAAGAGCTCGGTATGACACTTCTTTATCACAACCACGATTTTGAATTTGTAAAAATCGGTGATGAATATGGCCTTGATGTCCTTTATGCTTCAGTTGATAAAGATATTTTCAAAACAGAGCTTGATACTTGCTGGGTAAATGTAGGCGGTGAAAATCCGGCTGAGTATATCCTTAAATATTCAGGCAGAAGCCCTGTTGTTCATCTTAAAGATTTTGTTATAAACGGTGAGCAGAAAGGTTCACTCTACAAACTTATCGGCATTGATGAAGAAGAAGCTACAGATAACGCTGAAGAAGGTTTTGCTTTCAGACCCGTTGGTTACGGATGTCAGGATTTCAAGGCAATCCTTGAGGCAAGTGAAAAAGCAGGTGCTGAATGGGTTGTTGTCGAACAGGACGAGGCAACAATGGGTAAAACTCCCCTTGAAAGTATTGAAATGAGCCGTAATTATCTTAAAGATAATTTTGGTATATAAACTAAATCCTTATTGAAAAGCGAGGTATATAAAATGGCAGAAACTAAAGTAAATATCCTTGACGAATTCAAGGTAAAACACGAAAAAAACGAAATTGACGTAAGTAAAAAACTTAAAGTCGGTATCATCGGTACAGGTTGGATTGCAGATGCTCACATGGAAGAATATCTTAAAATGCCTGATATCGAATTTGTAGGTGCTGCTGACCTTATCCCCGGCAAAGCTGACGCTTTCCTTGAAAAATGGGGTGTTAAAGGTGCAAGAACTTATCTTTCACACAAAGAACTTCTTGACAATGAAGAACTTGATGCTGTAAGTGTTTGTACATATAATGCAACACATGCTGAATGTACAATTTATGCTCTTGAAAAAGGTGTTAACGTGCTTCTCGAAAAACCCATGTGTGTTACAACTGAAGAAGCAGTTGCTATCTGCAAAGCGGAAAAGAAGAGCGGTAAAATCGTTTCTGTAGGCTTCCAGCCCAGATTTGACGAAAATATGAAAATGATTAAGGAAATCGTCCAGTCAGGTGAACTCGGTGAAGTTTATTACATCCAAACAGGTGGCGGCAGAAGACGCGGTATCCCCACTCCTTTCGGTACATCATTCATTGAAGAAGAAACAGCAGGCATCGGTGCTCTCGGTGATATCGGATGTTATTCGCTCGATATGCTCCTCAACGCTATCGGTTATCCGAAGCCTCTCACCGTTACAGGTTACAAATCAGACTTTTTCGGTAAAGCTGATGACTACGAACACAAAGATGTATTTGGTGTTGATGACTTTGCGGCAGCTTTTGTACGTCTTGAAGGCGGGATTATTCTTGACTTCCGTATTTCATGGGCAATGAACATGGATACTTGCGGTGATGCTCTTATCCTCGGTAAAAAAGCCGGTCTCAGAATTCCCTCAACAGAATGTTGGAACGGTTCAATCGGCGGTCCTCTTAAAATTTACCGTAACATCGGTTCAAGCGAAGTTTGTACAGAAATCCCTGAAAAGGAAAATGACGGTGAAGGCAACTTCTATAAGAAAATCCGTTCTTTCCTTGATGCAGTTAAAACAGGTGGTCCTGCTCCCGTTCCTACAAGCCAGATTCTTTACAATCAGGCAATTATTGACGGTATATGTAAGTCAGCAAATCTCGGTCACGAAATCGAAATCGAAATTCCGGAAGTTTAATAACATAACAAAACACTCCCTGAGAAATCAGAGAGTGTTTTTTATGTTACAGAAAATTTTATTCAGCGAAATCAAAAAAGCATCATCCTGTACTTTAGTTCTTTTTGACGGGCCTTTTGTTCGGCCTCCTGCCATGCGTATTTTCTTTGAAATATGCCTCTGTGCAAGAAGTGAATCAATATTGAATTCATCAAAAATAAGACCGTTCTGATTAAGAACATACGCCTTCTTAGCAAGACACATTGCGGCAAGACCATAGTCCTGTGTTACAACAATATCCCCTGCTTTCACAAGATTTACAAGTGCAAAATCAGCGCTGTCCGCACCTTTTGAAACAATAACAGTCTCTGCACATTCACGTTCAATCAAATGTGAAGTGTCGCATAAAAGGATACATTTATCAACGTCATATTTCTTTGCACAATCTAGAGCAATATCCACAACAGGACATGCATCCGCATCAACTAACAAATTCATAACATCACCCTTGATATTTTAGCACATATTATTATAAAATGCAAAAATTTTACAACTTGAAAGAAAAATAAAACTATGGTATTATTATCAGGGTGATTAATATGCATGTTCTTATAGCAATAGATTCCTTTAAAGGTAGTCTCACCTCTTTACAAGCAGGTTCTGCAGTCAGAGATGCAGTTTTGAAAGCAGATAAGAATTCATCAGTTACTGTTATACCTTTAGCAGACGGAGGAGAAGGAACAGTTGATGCACTCTCCTATTGTCTTAAAGGTGAGATTATTGAAATCAATGTCACAGGACCACTTGGTGAATCCGTAAAATCAAAGTATTGTTTGTTGGAAGATAAAACGGCAATAATTGAAATGGCGGAGGCTTCTGGAATAACTCTTTTACCCGAAAGTAAAAGAAATCCGTTATATACTACAACATACGGTGTAGGTGAAATTATAAAGGATGCCGTAAATCGGGGTTCACGAAATTTTATTGTAGGTATCGGCGGAAGTGCCACTAATGATGGTGGGACAGGGATGCTCAGTGCTT
>JAZOAY010000140.1:0-4393 GCA_045595725.1 Acutalibacteraceae bacterium
GTTTACCGTATTTTTCTTCGCCGTTTGCATTACCTGCGATAACATTAAGAGCTTCGTCTCTTACTTCTTCACCGATCTTGATGATTTCATCATAGATTGCGCAGAGGTCACCAAAAACTTCTGTAATGTGTGAGCCGGGAAGTGAATCGTGGAATTGGTTTGTAAGAATCATCTGCCAACCTTCATTGAGTTTGTCAAGAGGATACTTGTAACCATATTTCATTGCAACGCTTGCAAACAATTCTGCTTCACGATAAAGGTTTTCACTGCGTCTGTTAAGCTTTTTAAGGAGAGCCTTTGTTGTATGAACACCGCGGTGCTCTTCAAGATAAAGCTCATCTTTCCATGTGGGGATATTTGTTTCTGTTGCGTTTGCTTTCATTCTTGCAAGTGAATCCTCAATCTTGCTGGGAACTGCCTCAGGAAGTCCGGGGAACTTGCTGTAACGCTTAACGTATTCAAGCATTTCGGTGTCTACCCCGCCGCCACCGTCGCCCCAGCCGTAGCAGTACATTGATTCACCGATTGTTTCTTTATCTGTATATCTTGACCAGTTAACTTTAAGTGAGTCTGCTTCAACTGTACCGATGAAGTGTGTGGGAGGAACAATTGAGAATACTTTTGAGCCGTCGGGGCCTTCCCACCAGAATGTGTTATACTGCCAGGGGTTTGTATCGTTCCAGATACCCATTTTATGTGTTACAAAATATTCAACGCCTGCTTTTTTGAGAATCTGAGGCATTGCATAGCCGTTACCGAAAACGTCAGGAACCCAACATGTTTTGGGAGTGATGCCGAATGTCTTTTCAGCGTATCTTACACCATGGAGAAGCTGACGTGCAAATGATTCACCTGAAACAAGGTTACAGTCAGGTTCAACCCACATAGCACCGATATATTCCCATCTGCCTTCTTCGATACGTTTCTTAACCTGCTCGAAAAGTTTGGGATAGCGTTTTTCCATTTCGATATATGTAGGTGCTGTACTCTGTGAGAAAATGAAATCGGGGTACTGTTCCATAAGTCTGAGCATTGTTGCATGAGTTCTGCCCAGTTTACGGATATACTCTTTGTAAGCCCACATGAAAACGATGTCAAGGTGAGAGTTACCAACAAGAGCAAGTTTACCGATTGATGAATAGTTAGGATTGTTGTAAACCTTATCTTTAAGAACTTTCTGAGCAAGAAGAAGTTCTGCTTTGAATTCTTCCCCTTCAAGGTCAAAGTTTACGTGAGTAAATGCTTCTTTAAGTGCAGCTCGGATAAGTTCTGCAAGACCTGTGTCAAGAACAGGCATAAAGAGAGCATTGAATACTGCTTTGAAGTCCCAGTAAATTTCTTCAATTACAGGGTCAACAACACCTACAAATGAACATGAAAGAGTTTTGATTGTTGACTCATTTGAATGCCATACATAGTATGATTCAATGTCAACATCATAATGTTCATTTCCTTCAGCACAGTTTGTAAGAAGAACGCTGTTTCTGAAAGGGTCAAGGCCCTGATAAGGTTCGCCATTGAGAGAAAGAAGTGAGTCACCGCCAAAGTAAACATTGAGTGTTACTTTCTTGCCCTTAAAACGTGCAGGCATATCGAATGAATTTTTGAAAAACGCACTCCAACCGTTATTACCCCAACGGTCACCTACGTTAAGTTCTTTCCACTCATCATATAAAAATTCGTAATCGTCAACACCTTTATAAATACATTCCTTCATTTTCCATGCGGGAATTGTTTCAATGTCGGTGTAGATTCTCTTTTTAAGAGTTTTGAGTTTAACTGTTACAAGGTCATCAAAAGAGAAGATACCTCTCTGCTTACCCTTAGTCGCATCACGCCAGTCATCAACATGAGCGTCCATTGCGTCAAGAGCAGCAACAGCATCAAGATTTTTGATTTCTGCCATTTGTTTATCATCCTTTCCTGAAAAATATTTCAAGTCATTTAATAGTATAACATCAAATAGTTTTATTTTCAATAGAAAATGGAAAATCCCCTGAATTGAATCAGCCAATTCAGAGGATTATTTTTATCTTTCAATTATCAGAGAATATGATAATTCACAACAAGTGATGCGAATACGATTGATACCATTGAAAGAAGTTTAATAAGGATGTTGATTGAGGGTCCTGATGTATCTTTGAAAGGGTCACCTACTGTATCGCCAACGACTGCTGCTTTGTGGTTACTGCTTCCCTTTCCGCCGAATTCTCCGCTTTCAATATATTTCTTTGCATTGTCCCATGCACCGCCTGAGTTTGACATAAAAATCGCCATAAGGAAGCCTGTTGCAGTTGCACCGGCAAGCATGCCGATAACTCCGTTGTAACCGAAAACAAGACCTGTCAGAATCGGCACAATAACCGCCGTTACTGTAGGAAGAATCATTTCTTTAAGACTTGCTTTTGTGCAGAGGTCAACGCATGAGGCATAGTCAGCATCTGTTTCACCTGTCATAATGCCTTTGATTTCTCTGAACTGTCTGCGAACTTCCACAACAACGCTTTCTGCTGCTTTACCGACTGAGTTCATTGTAAGTGCCGCAAAAACAAAAGGAAGGCATGCACCGATAAACAGACCGATAAGAACTGTAGGATTCATAATTGAAAGGTCGATTGTTTCTCCTGTACCAAGATCTGAAATAACCTTCACAATCTGGTCTTTATATGAAGCGATAAGTGCAAGTGCAGTAAGTGCTGCTGAACCGATTGCAAAACCTTTACCTGTTGCCGCAGTTGTATTTCCGAGAGAATCAAGAGCGTCAGTTCTTTCTCTTACTTCTTCGGGGAGACCCGCCATCTGTGCAATACCACCTGCATTATCTGCAACGGGACCGTAAGCATCTGTTGCAAGTGTGATGCCAAGAGTTGAAAGCATACCTACCGCTGCAACAGCTACACCGTAAAGACCTGCTGCACCGCTTGAAAATCCACCTGCGAAAGCGTAAGCGGCAATAACACACGCTGCAATAATAAGAATAGGAACTGCAGTTGACATCATACCGAGACCAACACCGCCGATAATAATGGTTGCCGAACCTGTTTCTGATTTTTTAGCAAGATTTCTTGTCGGTTTGTATGTGTCTGATGTAAAATATTCTGTTGAAAAACCGATTGCAACACCGGCAACAAGACCTGAAAGAATTGAAAAATAAAGGCTTATATTATCTTTACCCATAACAAGCCAGACAATGGGAAAAGATACAAGTGCTATGAGAATTGCGCTGAAGTTTGTACCTTTCCTCAAAGCCTTCAGGAGAAGTTTCTGTTCTGTTTTTTCACCTGTTTTCACAAGAAAAGAACCGATAATCGAGCAAATGACACCCACTGCCGCAAGAACCATAGGAAGCGTTGCTGCTTTTATATCTCCCGCAAAAGCGGCAACACCGAGAGCCATTGCTGAAATTATTGAGCCTACATAAGATTCATAAAGGTCTGCGCCCATACCTGCAACGTCACCCACATTATCACCCACGTTATCAGCAATAACTGCAGGGTTTCTGGGGTCGTCTTCAGGAATACCTGCCTCAACTTTACCTACAAGGTCTGCACCAACGTCTGCAGCTTTTGTGAAAATACCGCCGCCTACTCTTGCAAAAAGTGCCATTGAAGATGCACCCATACCGAAAGTGAGCATTGCACTTGTAATTTCCGCAGTTTCAAGTTTGAACACAAATTTAAGAAGAATAAACCAGAGCGAAATATCGAAAAGACCAAGACCTACAACAGTAAATCCCATAACAGAACCTGCGCTGAAAGCAACTCTCAAGCCCTTGTTGAGACCTTCACGGCAAGCATTTGCTGTCCTTGCGTTTGATGCAGTTGCGATTTTCATTCCGATAAAACCTGAAAGTCCGCTGAAAAATCCGCCTGTAAGGAATGCAAAAGGAACGTAAGGCGTGAGAAGATTTGCAAGTGCCATAACGCCGAGTATCAAAAACATTCCTGCAAAGAATATTGCAACAACGGTATACTGTCTTTTAAGATATGCGTTTGCACCTTCTCTTATTGACTGTGCGATTTTCTGCATTTTTTCTGTACCCTCAGAGTATTTCATGACTTTTTTCGCCATAATAATTGCAAAAACGATAGCTATAATTGAGCCTGCGAGAGTGAGAAAAGATGAATAGTTTTCCATATGAATTACTCCTTTCGAAATATGGTTATAAGTACAAAAATGCCCACGGGGAAAACCGTGAACAAATACTGTTAAAAAATTAACTATGTTGTTTTATAATTATATCACTTGCAAGATTTGATGTCAATACTTGCAAATTTAATATTCAACAAAGTTATTTTTGCATCCACCATGCTTTTTGACAATTTAACCAAAATACATATCTTTTTATAGTCAAAATGCTCATTGAAGAAATAACAGAAGTGAAATATAATAT
>JAZOAY010000141.1:0-3253 GCA_045595725.1 Acutalibacteraceae bacterium
CAGTAATCCAATGAATAAAACGTTACTGTATAAAATAAAAAAACCGAAAGTTTTTACGCTTTCGGTTTAATTATTTACATTGAAGCCACGATATCTTTCATTGAATACATGCCCGGAGTTTTACCTGCCATGAACAATGCGGCATTGAGTGAGCCGTTTGCGAAAATCTGTTTTGACATTGCGCTGTGGCTGATTTTGATTACTTCATCCTGACCTGCAAAGATAATTTCGTGTTCGCCGACTATTGTACCGCCACGGACAGCGTGAAGACCTATTTCGTTCTTCGTTCTCTTTGCACGTTTTGAATGTCTGTCAAATTCGTATTTAGGAGCGTTTTCAAATTCTTCGCTGATCTCATCTGCAAGCATTAAAGCTGTACCTGAGGGAGCGTCAATTTTCTGATTGTGATGTGCTTCCACAATTTCAATGTCAAACTGACTGCCTAAAACTGCAGTTGCTTTTCTTGCAAGTTCTGCAATAAGGTTAACGCCGAGAGACATGTTTGCACTGAAGAAAATTGCAACTTTTTCTGATGCATCTGCGATTTCTTTTTTCTGTGCTTCGTCAAGTCCTGTTGTGCAGATAACTGCGGGAGTGTTTGTCTTTACAGCGTAGTCAAGAATGCCCTTTAATGCACTCGGATGTGAAAAGTCAATAATAACATCAACCTTTTCTTTTACATCGGAAGGGGATGAATAAACGGGATATTCGCCTGCAGTCGTGTTCACATCAGTTCCGCAGACAATTGAGAGGTCAGGGAAATTCTTTGCACACTCCGTAATTGTCTTACCCATTTTTCCGTTGCAGCCGCTTAATAAAATATTTATCATTTAATTTTAAACTTCCTTTTAGTTCAGTTTAGATAAGGTTGTATTTCTGAAGAACTTTTTCAAGCTTTGCATGACCCTCTTCTGTCATACCTGTAAGAGGAAGTCTGCATTCACCAACGTTCATACCCATCATATTCATTGCTTCTTTTACGGGGATGGGGTTAACGTCTGAGAAGAGAGCGTTGCAGAGTTCTGTGTATTCAAGCTGAAGTTTTACAGATTCTTTTGTCTTTCCGTCAACACCAAGCTGAGCAATATCATGTGCAACTTTAGGACAGATATTTGAAAGAACTGAAATAGAACCTTTTGCACCCATTGCTGTAAATGCTGCAACTTCATCGTCGTTACCGCAGTAAATGTCAAGACTGTCACCGCAGAGAGACATTGTTTTTGCAAGTGCTGAGATATTTGCGTTTGCTTCTTTTGTTGCAACAATTTTTTCATTTTCAGCAAGGATAGCGTAAGTTTCAGGGAGAATGTTTACACCTGTTCTTGAGGGAACATTGTAAAGGATGATAGGTGTATTTACTCTTTCAGCGATATAGTTATAATGCTCGATAAGACCCTTCTGAGATGTTTTGTTGTAGTAGGGAGTTACCATAAGAAGACCGTCAACACCTGCATTTTCGCATTCGTTAGCAAGTCTTACTGCATATTTTGTTGAGTTACTGCCTGCACCTGCAATAACCGGAACTCTTTTGTTTGCAACGTCAACAGCGTATTTAACAACATCAATATGTTCAAATGTTGAAAGAACTGATGCTTCACCTGTTGTACCTGCAATAACGATAGAGTCGGTGCCTTCTTCAATCTGCTGGTCTATAAGTTCGCCAAGACGTCTGTAGTTAACGTCCATGTTTTTGTCAAATGGAGTGACAATGGCAACACCGGCACCTGTAAATAAAGTTTCTTTCATGGGAAAAGCCTCCTAAAAAGTTAAAACTGAATTAGTCCATGTAACCTTCTGCACAGAGGAGTTCTGCCATAAGAACAGCACCGCCTGCTGCACCTCTTAACGTGTTGTGTGAAAGACATACGAATTTGTAGTCGTACTGAGTATCTTCACGGAGTCTGCCGATAGAAATTGCCATACCGTTTTCAAGGTCACGGCAAAGCTTTGTCTGAGGCATGTTATCTTCTTCAAAATAGTTGAGGAACTGTTTGGGAGCAGAGGGAAGTTCAAGTTCCTGTGCTCTGCCTTTGTATTCTTTCCAGATTTCCTTGATTTCTTCAATCGAGGGTTTGTTTTCAAATCTTGCAAAAACTGCGCCCATGTGACCGTCAGAAACGGGAACACGGATGCACTGAGCTGTAAAATTGGGAGAAGTTGCGTTTTCAATATGGTCGCCTTCAATTTTACCCCAGATTTTGAGAGGTTCCTGTTCGCTCTTCTGTTCTTCGCCACCGATGAAGGGAATTACGTTGTCAACCATTTCAGGCCATGTATCAAATGTTTTACCGGCACCTGAAATTGCCTGATATGTGCAAACGAGAACATCTTTGATACCGAATTTTGAAAGGGGGAAGAGTGCGGGAACATAGCCCTGAAGTGAACAGTTGGGTTTAACTGAAATGAAACCGCGTTTTGTACCGAGACGTTTTCTCTGTGACTCAATAACTTTTGCGTGGTCTGCATTGAGCTCGGGAAGAAGCATGGGAACGTCGGGAGTGCCTCTGTGAGCACTGTTGTTGGAAACAACGGGACATTCAGCTTTAGCGTATTTTTCTTCAAGAGCTTTGATTTCGTCTTTATTCATATCAACTGCACAGAAAACAAAATCAACCTGTGAAGCTATTTTTTCAACGTCTTCTGTTGCATTCATAATAACAAGGTCAGCCATTTTTTCAGGAATTGGTGTACTCATGGCCCAACGTTTTTCTACAGCTTCTTTGTAAGTTTTACCTGCAGTTCTGGGACTTGCAGCAAGAACTTTTACGTCAAACCAAGGGTGGTTTTCAAGGAGAGTTGCAAATCTCTGTCCCACCATACCTGTAGCACCGATGATGCCAACATTAAATTTTTTCATAACTTTACCTCCGATTTTGCAATTTGGCATTGAAAAATCACACAACAAGTGTTAATATATTAAATACCAATACTTTGCGAGTAATTATACTCTAATATAATACCATTATATGATATCGTTGTCAAATATTTTTATGTACAAATATCTTGAATTTATCGAGGATTTATTATGAAAAAATGCGACTTTTTTTACAATTTGCCACCTGAACTTATTGCCCAGACACCTATTGAGCATCGTGAAGAGTCAAGACTTATGAAGCTTGACAAAAAATCAGAGAAAATCACTCACTGTCATTTCTATGATATTGTTGATTCCTTTGAAGAGGGCGACTGCCTTGTTCTCAATAACACAAAGGTTTTACCTGCACGACTTTACGGTGTAAAAGAAGAAACGAGA
>JAZOAY010000142.1:0-3218 GCA_045595725.1 Acutalibacteraceae bacterium
AAAGCAAGACTTGAAAAAGAACGTGCAGCAGCACAGAAAGACCTTGACTTTGTAATGAATAAACTCAACAACCCCGGTTTCGTTGCAAAAGCACCTGAAAAGGTTGTTGCAGGTCAGAGAGAAGCAGCTGCAAAACTTACAGAAAAGATTAAGATGCTTGATGAAAGCATCGCATCTCTCGGAGTATAAATTATGACTTACGACAATGCTTTGGAATATATCCATTCGTTTTTGAAATTCGGCTCAAAGCCGGGACTTGAACGCATTGAAGCATTGCTTGAGAAACTCGGCAATCCGCAGAAAAATCTGCGGATTGTTCACGTTGCAGGTACAAACGGCAAGGGCAGTGTTTCAACAATGCTTTCTAATATTTTCCGTGCTGAGGGCAAGAAAACAGGTCTTTTCACATCACCCTATATCGTGGATTTCTGCGAAAGAATACAAGTGAACGGTGAGATGATTTCACATGAAAAGTTAGCATTTCTGACCGAAAAAATCAAACCCATTGTTGAAGAACTCAATAGCAAAGGTATTGAACCAACTGAGTTTGAAATTATAACTGCAATGGCATTTGATTTTTATTTTCAGGAAAACTGCGATATCGTAGTTCTCGAAGTGGGACTCGGCGGACTTCTTGACTCAACAAACGTTGTTGAAAAACCTCTTGCATCTGTGATTACTTCAATTTCCTTTGACCATACGGATGTTCTTGGTAATACTCTTACTGAAATTGCAGAACAGAAATGCGGTATCATAAAAGAAAATTCAATTACGGTTGCATATCCTTTTCAGGAACTTGAAGTTATTAAAAAAATCAGACAAACAACGACAGAGAAAAACAATTCTCTCTTTGTCCCTGATTTATCATTGCTTGAAATTATTGAGTGTACCTTTGAAAAGACTGTTGTGAAGTATAAAGATATAGAACTCACACTTCATCTTTTCGGTGAACATCAGATTTATAACATGCTTACAGCCGTGGAAACTGCTCTGAAACTTGGCGTGGATGTAGATGCAATAAAGAAAGGTATTGAAAGTACAACAATGCCCGCGCGAGTTGAATTCCTATCAGAAAAGATTGTTCTTGACGGGGGACATAACGAAAGCGGAACAGAGATGATGTCAAAAGTTCTTTCGCTTTTTGAAGAAAATATTGTTGTTGTCAGCATGATGGCAGATAAAGATGTTTCAGCATCCGTTAAAAACCTTTCATCAAATGCAAAAGTTATGATTGCAACGGAATGTTCAAATCCAAGGGCAATGAAAGCGAATGAATTAGAAAAAATCTGTAAAGAATATTGTTCTGAAGTCTATGCAATTTCAGATCCGTTTGAAGCAATTGATAAAGCCTTCAAACTGAGAAAAGATAATCTTCTTGCTGTATGCGGGTCACTTTATCTTGCATCGGAAGTCAGGGAATATCTGAAAAATAGAATAAAGTAATTCTTAAGACCACAGTCCCAAAATGTGGTCTTTTCTTATGTCTCAGAATTTGACAAAAAACAACATGTAGTGTATAATACAATAGATTAAATGTTTATTTAGTGTTGAAAGGATTGTCATAAGAATGGCTAAAAAATCAACTTATAACGACAGTAATATTTCTCAGCTTAAAGGTGCCGACAGAGTCAGACTCCGTCCCGGTGTTATTTTCGGTTCTAACGGTCTTGAAGGCTGTGAACATGCTTTTTTTGAAATTCTGTCAAACTCAATTGACGAAGCACGTGAAGGTTACGGTGACAAAATTGTGGTCACACGTTTTCTTGACGGCTCAATTGAAGTTCAGGACTTCGGCAGAGGACTTCCTGTTGACTATAACGAAAAAGAAAAAAGATATAACTGGGAACTTGTTTTCTGTGAACTTTATGCGGGCAGTAAGTATGATACAAACTCAGACGGAGGCAGTTACGAATATTCTCTCGGTCTTAATGGCTTGGGTCTTACTTCAACTCAGTATGCTTCAGAATACATGGATGCTGAAATTTTTTATGGCGGTCACAGATATGAAATTCACTTCAAAAAAGGTGAAGTTGCAAGTGAACTTATAAAAGAACCCTATAACAAACGTAACACAGGAACACGCATCAAATGGCGTCCTGACTTAGAAGTTTTTACAGACATAAACATTCCTCTTGAATATTTTCAGGAGACCATGCAGAAGCAGTCTGTTGTTAATGCAAACATAAAATTCATTCTTAAAAATCAGACTTCACGCGGCTTTGAAACATTTGAATATGTTTATGAAAACGGTATTGAAGACTACGTTAAAGAATTTGTAGGTGAAGAAGATGCTTTTACGGGTGTTCAGACATGGCATGCTGAAAGAGTAGGCCGTGACCGTGAGGATTTAAGTGACTATAAAGTTAAGATAAATGCTTCTCTCTGTTTTTCAAATAAAAAACAGAAGAAGGAATTTTTCCATAACTCAAGTTTTCTTGAACACGGCGGTGCACCCGATAAAGCGGTAAGAAATGCCTTTACTTATCAGATTGATAATTACCTTAAACAAAACGGTAAATACACAAAATCTGACTCAAAAATCACATTTCAGGATATTGAAGACTGTCTTGTAATTGTAATCAGTTCTTTCTCAACGCTTACTTCTTACGAAAATCAGACTAAGAAATCAATTACAAACAAATTCATTCAGGACGCAATGACAGATTTCTTCAAGCATCAGCTCGAGATTTATTTTATTGAAAATAAGATGGAGGCAGACAAAATTGCTGACCAGATTCTTATTAACATGCGTTCCCGTGTAAAGGCTGAAGCTACACGTACAACACTTAAAAAGACGCTTAAAGCAAGTAACGATTTTAAAAACAGAGTTCAGAAATTTGTTGACTGCCGTAGCCGTAACGTTGAAGAGAGAGAAATCTTCATCGTGGAAGGTGACTCAGCTCTCGGTGCTTGTAAACAGGCACGTGACTCAGAATTTCAGGCGATTATCCCGGTACGCGGTAAAATCCTTAACTGTCTGAAATCTGACTACAATAAAATTTTCTCAAGTGAAATCATTACAGACCTGATTAAAGTTCTCGGTTGCGGTGTTGAAGTGAATTCAAAGAAACATAAGGAACTTTCAAACTTCAATCTGGACAACCTCCTTTGGAATAAAGTTATTATCTGTACTGATGCCGACGTTGACGGCTATCAGATAAGAACACTTATTCTTACAATGATTTACAGACTTATGCCTTCAATTATTGAGGCTCGCA
>JAZOAY010000143.1:0-19307 GCA_045595725.1 Acutalibacteraceae bacterium
AGCTTTAACTTCGAGAACGGGCATAACGTTCTCCATAGCTGCTTCGAATACTTCGAGCGGATCTTTACCTGTTTTTTCTTTAATGATATCGAAAGCGTCGTAAACGATTTTCTGAGCGACACCTTTTTTACCATCGAGCATAACACTATTGATTAAGCGTGGTACAAGCTTTGAATTGTAAAGCGGATCCGGCAAAACATCACGTTTTGCAATCTGGCCTCTTCTTGGCACTTCGCTTCCCTCCTTCATATTAATGATATCTTAGGTACTCGAGTGACAAATCCCCGTGGCGCCAATGAGAAGCAATATATATAAACTTCAACATTGGTCGTACCTGCAAAGCAGGCACAAGCCTGCAAGAAGATTGTATCTCTCAAATTAATGAAAAATTTGTCCTTAATTATTTCTTAGGACGTTTTGCACCGTATTTTGAACGGCTCTGCATTCTGCCTGTTACGCCCTGTGTATCAAGTGAGCCTCTGATGATGTGGTAACGCACACCGGGAAGGTCCTTAACACGGCCGCCACGGATAAGAACAACGCTGTGTTCCTGAAGGTTGTGACCAACGCCGGGAATGTAAGCTGAAACTTCGATTCCGTTTGTAAGACGTACTCTGGCAATCTTTCTCAGTGCAGAGTTAGGTTTTTTGGGAGTAGCAGTTTTAACTGCTGTGCAAACACCGCGTTTCTGGGGTGAATCGTTATCTGTCATAACGTTCTTCTTTGAGTTAAGACCCTTAAGAAGTGCGGGAGCCTTTGCTTTCTTCTCATGTACCTCTCTGCCGTTTCTGACGAGCTGATTAAAGGTAGGCATATTTTCTCTCCTTTCCGTAAAAGTATGTCAGCAAAACTCTTTCTGACACCTGAACGCAGTTACGCAGAATAATCTATCATAACAGCATCCTTGATATTTTAGCACAAAGAAATACCCTTGTCAACAAAATTTTGAGTGCAGAAAAATTATTGTGAATATTACATATATACAGGCATTTTTACCATATCAGTATTGACAAATTTGTGCCAAATATACAAGAAAAATTTAGCGTAATAAAGGGATAAATTGAATGCAAAATGCAGAGTGCAAAGTGCAAAGTGTCGGGTCTGCGACACAAATTTATATGTCACCCATTTTAATATTGTATGGGCAACAAAAGAATTGTCCGTATTAAAGTTTCATAAAACTTGCGTAAGCTTCGTAAATTTCTACTAAACTTTTTGCGCTGTCTTTATTATAAATTCTTATATTTTATTAAAAATCAATTTATATATTGCATAAAAAAGAATTTCGTGATACAATTCTGAGGATATTTATTTTAACAGAAAGTAAAAGATGTATAATGAAAAAAGAAATTCTTATAATAAGTAACCCCTGCTCAGGGCGAACCGGACATAATGATATTTTGAAAAATACTCTTGAAAAATTCAGCAACTATGACTATAACGTTACTGTTATGAATACAACCAAAGCCGGTGACGCAACTGAATATGCGAAAAATTTCGGCAACAACTACGACATTGTGGTCTGTATGGGCGGTGACGGAACATTCTGCGAAATAATGAACGGCATAATGACTCTTGACAGCAAACCCGATATCGGTTTTGTACCCGCCGGCACCACCAATGACCTTGCCAACACTCTCGGTCTTTCTTCCCAGAATTCAAAAGCAGTTCAGACTATTATTACAGAACCTGCGAGACCCTGCGATCTGGGGTCATTCAACGGGAAATATTTTACTTATGTTGCATCATTCGGTGCTTTCACAAAATGTGCCTATGCGACATCACAAAAACTCAAAAACAAAATCGGCAGACTAGCTTATTTTTACGGAGCTGCCAAAGATATAAAAGATATAAAATCTGTACCCATGCGTTGCACTGTTGACGGCACTGAGTTTGAGGGTAAATTTATATTCGGATCAATCTCCAACTCCCGTACAGTAGGCAAAATCATTCATCTGGATGAAAAAATGGTTTGTCTGAATGACGGCAAATTTGAAGTTCTCTTTGCCGAAAATCCCGGCACAATAAAAGGATGGCTCGAACTTGCCAAATCTGTTTTTACCAAAAACCTTGACAATAAAAATGTAAAACTTCTTCAAGGTTCAAATGTGACGGTTGAAACCCTTGACGGTTCCGAAATCCCCTGGACCATTGATGGTGAGTTTGCAGGTGATGTAAATTCAGTTGACATTAAAGTATGTAAACACGCTTTCATGATGCATCGTCCGCCCATGTTTCACGAAAAAGAAAGTTTCAAAAAAAGCGAAATTCAAAAATAACTATACAAAAAACACTAATCACCTCAAAGTAAACACTTTGAGGTGATTATTTTTATTTTCCGACGCAGAACTGTGAAAAAATTTCGTTTACTACTTCGTCACTTGCTTTTCTGCCTGTCAGCTCAAGGAGTTTCTCAATTGCACAATCAAGTGACACATTTACTGCATCGAGGGTTATTCCGCTTGTCAGGGCAAACTTTGCTTCTCTTACACAGGAAAGAGCCTCCGTCACTGCAAGGTATTGTCTTTCACCTGTAAGCATTGCCTGAGTTGTATCAATTCTGTCTGTTTCAAGAAGTTTTGCAGCAGCAACTTCCAGTTCTTCTTTACCGTTTAATTTTTCAGCACTTATTTCAACAATTGTATCAATATATTCTGCAATTTCACTTCTGACATCTTTTACATCAAGGTCTGTTTTATTGATTACTCCGAGACAAAGTTTATCTTTACAGAAATCAAGGATATCCTTGTCCTCCTTGGTAAGCTCCTCCGAGCCATCGAAAACTGCAATTACAAACTCAGATTTCTGAAGTCTGTCCTTCGCCATATCAACACCAATGGCTTCAATAGGATCATCACTTTCTCTGATACCTGCAGTATCGGAAAGATGAAGTGAAATACCACCCAGAGTTACAGTATCTTCAACAATATCCCGTGTTGTGCCTGCATAACTTGTAACGATACTTCGCTGACTTCCAACAAGCATGTTCATAAGCGTTGACTTACCAACATTAGGCCTGCCTACAATTGCGGTCTTGACGCCCTGAGTAAGAACTTTTCCGCTGTCATAAGTTGAAATAAGTTTTTCAAGGGCTTTTTCAACGTCATACACGGTGTCAAGCATTTCATCGTTTTCAAGTTCTTCAATTTCCTCGTCAGGATAATCTACCCATGCAGAAAGATGTGCACAAACGTTGACGAGTTTTTCTGTATTCATTTCAATTTCACGACTGAGTGTACCACCGAGAGCTGTAAGAGCCGCATCTGCCGCCTGTTTTCCCTGAGCACCAATCAGGTCCATAACCGCCTCTGCCTGAGTCAGGTCCATCTTTCCGTTGAGGAACGCACGTTCAGTAAATTCACCTGCACGTGCAGGAACAGCTCCTGCTGCAAGAACTGCACGCAGTACTCTTTTCAGAACATAAAGACCACCGTGGCATGAAAGTTCCACCACATTCTCACCTGTATAACTGTGAGGTGCTCTGAAAACGAGAGCAACACATTCATCAATGTCTCCGTCAGAATCGTAAACTCTGCCGAAGTGTGCTCTGTACCCTTTTGAATTTTCAAGTTTATTTCCGCTGACGGCATTAAAAATCTTGTCACAGATTTCAGGTGCTTTGTCACCGGAAACCCTTATCATTCCGACACCGCCTGCTGCTTGTGCCGTTGCAATGGCAGCAATAACTTTGTTTGATTCATTCATATTATTTCATCCTATAAAAAATCGCAGAGAAACCCTCTGCGATTAATTAATTATTCTTCTGTGTTTGCTCTTTTTTCAATTTTGCCGTAAAGAGAGGCACCACTTACATCAGACTTGGGCTGAACATTTTCAGCGGGTGTCTGAGGAGCAGAACTTTTTCTCTGTCCGCCTCTTCCGTCACGACGGGGACGTGAGTTATAACCTGAAGATGCATGTGTAGGTTTCGCACCATCAACAAGTTTGATAACAACCCTTCTTGAATCGTCACTTCCGATTGAGTAAGATTCAACATTTTCAATCTGCTGAATTGCAGTATGAATAATTCTTCTCTCATAAGGATTCATAGGTTCAAGAACAACGTTTCTGCCGTACTTGAGAACTTTATCAGCGTTTCTCTTTGCAAGGTCTGTGAGAGTAGTTGCTCTCTTTTCTCTGTAGTTGCCTACATTGACAGAAACACGTTTGAATTCCTCATTTTCTTTGCCTACAACAAGACGTACAAGGTACTGAATAGCATCAAGAGTTTCACCTCTTCTGCCAATCACACAACCGTAATCATCACCGCAATCAATGCTGAAACTGATTGACTCTGTTCTCTTTGTTGTAGTAATATGGATATCATCAAGACCGAGACCTTTGAAAATGTTTCTGATGTAGTTTTCTGCAACGCCGTCAGCGTCAACTGTAACTACTGCATTTTCATCATTTTCTTCTTCTTTAACGGGAGAAGCTTTTTTCTCAGCCTTTTTCTCTGTCTTCTTTTCTTCTTTTTTAGGTTCTGCTTTTACTTCTTTTTTTGGTTCAGGTTTCTTTTCTTCTTTGACTTCAACTTCATAACTTGCTTTTGCTTTATAAATTGTTGAACCTCTGAACAAGCCTAAGATTTTCTTTTCCTGAACGTCTACGATTTCGGTCGTTACGTCTGCATCTGCGGGTGCATTAAGTTCAGCAAGGGCAACCTTTCTGGCTTCCTCTGCAGTTGAAGCAGTACCGAAAGCTTCAATAAGTTTTTTCAATTATTTCACCGCCTGTGTTATTTTTCGTTTTTCATTTTAGCAATTGCTTTTGCATTATTTTCCTTTGAACGACGCATAACTGTTTCAACAACAAGCTCTTTAGCCATGATTTTTTCTTTTCTGTAAACCTTGTGAAGAACAAGCGTCTGAACTGCGCTGAGTATATTCTGGAAAATCCAGTAAACGCCGATACCTGCCGGGAACTGGAACGCAAACCATACCGACATAAGAGGCATACCGTACGTCATACAACCCATAGAGGGATTTTTTGCCATTTCGGGGTTTTCTTTTTTCTGTCTTGCCTGTGTGATAATACTTGTAAGAAGTGATGTAACACCGGAAAGAATGGGAATAAGTACAAGAAGTTTTGCACCTGTTTCGCTTGTACTCCAGTTTTTAATTGCATCAAAACTGGGGTTAGTTGTAAGTGTCATACCGAAAGCTGAGAAGTTTTCGATGAATTCTTCAATTTTTGTTGCACTTTCAACTGAAACAACATCTGAAATTTCTGAGAAATGATCCATGATTGTCATTTCAATCTGACGATCATTTTTAATTTCAACAATTTTTTCTACTGCCTTTGTAAGAGCATTAAGTTCTTTGACATCAATACGAAGAACATACTTAAGAGGCTGGTAGATAATGTTGTAAAGAAGAATAATAATGGGGAACTGAATAAGAAGCGGAAGACATCCCTGTGCGCCCATAGGGTTATAACCCTCACGCTGATAAAGAGCCTGTGTTTCTTCCTGAATTTTTTTCTGGTCACCTGCGTATCTTGCCTGAATTCTTCTTACTTTGGGCTGGATTCTCTGCATTTTTGCAGAACTTTTCTGCTGCGAAATAGAAGAAGGCAGAAGAAGAAGCTTGAACACGATCGCAAAGAAGAAAAGAGCCACAATATAGTTGTTGCTCAGATTATAAAATTGTTCAAGTATCCATGCAAAGGGCAAATATACGTAATCTATAAATTTCATTTTCTATCCTCCGTAGCAGGTTTCTTTTTTTTCGGTTTTACGGGGTCATACCCACCGGGAAACAGCGGGTTGCATCTCATCAGACGCCAGAATGCCAATATTCCTCCCTTTAAAAGACCGTGAGTTTCCACAGCATCAATTGCATACTGGGAACAAGTCGGATAATAACGGCATCGGGGAGGAAACAGAGGAGATATTTTTTTTTGATAAAACCTGATTAACTTAATCAAAATGCTTTTCATTTCGGTTAATTACCCCGGCACTGCAAAGATGTTCATACATTACTTTCTGAACTGCAGTACTCTTAACATATTTTGTTTTGCTGCGTGCGACGAACACAATATCGAAAGAACCTGTAATTTCTGGGAATAACTGATAAAACGCAGCTCTGATCACTCGCCTTGAGCGATTTCTCTCTACTGCGTTTCCTATCTTTTTTCCCGTCGTTATACCATAACGACAGTATCCGACGCGGTTTTTTACGACATAGGTAACAAGGCTTGCAGCAGCATAGGACTTGCCTCTGCCGTATGCACGTCGGAAATCACTGTTCTGATTTAGCGTTATGGGTTTTGACAAATTAATCAATCCGTTCGTCTGAATGTACTACAGAATTAATAAGAAAGCTGCTTTCTGCCTTTTGCTCTGCGACGAGCGAGAACCTTGCGGCCGTTTCTGTCAGACATTCTTTTTCTGAAGCCGTGCTCCATCTTTCTGTGACGTTTTTTGGGCTGATAAGTTCTTTTCATCTTTTAACCCTCCTATCCTCTCAGTTAGTTATTGTCAGCAGTTTCGCATTGAAACTGTGATTTTGAGTATCAAAGCAAGTCCGACTTGCTGAAAAACATACTCCAACAATATGATATTATATAATAAACTTGTCTACAATGTCAACACCTTTTTTATTTTTTATTTTTCCTACAACTATTTTGCCATATTGTTATGAAAAGGCTATGAATTTTCAATAAAATATGGTAATATATATATACATATACATATTATGTTATCACGGAGGTTCCGCAAAATGAAAGAAATCAACATCAGAGATATAAAAGAAAGTGCCGTTAAAATGATAAGCGATGACTGGGCACTTCTCAGCGCAGGAAATGAAAAAAGTTTCAATACGATGACCGTCAGTTGGGGCGGTATAGGTGAACTCTGGGGAAAAGATGTGGCATTCATCTTCGTAAGACCTCAGAGATATACAAAAGACTTTATCGATCGTGAAGGCATGATGACACTCTCCTTTTTCGGCGGAGAGTATAAAAAAGAAATGGGCTTCTGCGGAAAAAACAGCGGAAGAAACTATAACAAATTTGCAGAAACAGGTCTTACCCCTGAATTTTCTGACGGTACAGTATATATTAAGGAAGCAAAGCACGTTCTTATTTTAAAAACTCTTGCCGTAACGGAAATGACTCCCGATTCTTTCCTCGATAAAGAAATTGATGTTTCGTGTTATCCAAATAAGGATTATCATATAGTATATATAGCAGAAATTGTGAAAACACTCGAAAAATAAGGGCAAAACAGGCTTTGAAAAAATTTTTTGAAAAAATTTGAAAAAATTTTCAAAAAACACTTGCATTTTTTGAAAAGTGGTGTTATAATAGCAAAGTCGTCAGGGCGATGGCATAAGTTAATCAGTCCTGAATAGTTGGTGTCAATGGCGATGAGGGTCCACCCGTTCCCATCCCGAACACGGTAGTTAAGCTCATGTGCGCCGAAAATACTTGGCTGGAAGCGGCCCGGAAAAATAGGTCGACGCCAACACAAACGAGTAGCCACCCAGAAGGGTGGTTATTTTTTTCTCAGAATTTCAAAGGAGTTTTTAAAATGGTTTACACATACCGCACACAGGGTACATGCGCACGTACAATCGACGTGGAAATTGAAGACGGCATAATTAAACATGTGAAATTCAACGGCGGTTGTGCCGGAAACACTCAGGGTATTGCTAAGCTTGTTGAAGGCATGGATGCAAAACACGTCATTGAAAGATTTGAAGGAATAAGATGTGGTTTTAAAAGCACATCATGTCCTGATCAGTTGGCTCAGGCTCTTAAAATTGTTCTTGAAAAATAAAAGCAAAAAAACAACCGATGAAGCTCACAGAACTTCATCGGTTTATTTTTATTGCCAGATTATTGAAACCTTAAGATTTTCTGAAGATACTGTCATTTCATCTTCAAATTCTTTGACAGCTTCAAGGAATGCATTCATCATTTCTTCATTTTCGAACTGAATTGTGCTTTCCATTGTAAGGTCTTCGGGTTCATAACCCGGTCCGAAACGGAATCCGCACATCCACCAATGGCGCATTTCATCTCTTTCAATGATAACTTCATCTTCCGTTCTGAGCACGGTTGACATAACAAGCATTTCCTCATTTGTTGCACAGTTGTAAGAAACTGCATATTTATCGGTTTTATTATAAATACCCAGTTCTGCACCGTTAAGAAGTCCGAAACCGTAGTTACCTTTCCAGAACTGGAACATCCAATATTTTCCGCCGTGTTCAAACTTAACACGCACTGTGTCTGTATCCATGAAACCGAGACCACCGAGGATATCATAAAAAACAGAATATCCCATATCTCTCATCCACACATTTACAGGAGTGGTTATAGTATAGTTTTTTACATCATAGTCAAAGCCGATGCCCATAAGACCGTTGTTATCTTTTCCGTACATTTTTCCTGTTTCCGGATTGTAGCGTATCCCTGTAAAAACTTCAGTAACATTGCCCTCGTTATCCACATAATCACAACAGAAATAATAAACGTTCTCTTCTTCCTCACAAGGAATAAGGTAAATATACAAATCATACATACCGCTTGTAAGGTGATTAAGGAAGTGATTTATCATTCCGTCAGGCACTACATTGTTAACAAGTTTTTTTAGTTCCTTATCAATAGCCTTTTTCAGCGGATTGACTTCAACACTTTCACGTGCAGGCTTTTCTTCACCTTCTTTATAAACAGGAAGACTGTTGATAGCATCAAGAACTTCCCCACTGTCGCTTGTTCCCTCTTTAGCTTGTGCAACAATATTTTTTACAACTACAGAAAGAACTGCTTTTGCTTCTTCACTAAGGAAACCCGTTTGTTCACTTTGGGCGGATACTGTTCTTACACCACGTGATTCATCATCTGTTTTTGCAACGCTTGCAGGAACGAACACTGACATTGCAAGCATTACCACAGACATTATAAAACTGAAAATCTGCATTTTTTCTCCCACCAAATAAAAATTTCAGGACTATTATACCACAATTCTTTTTATTTGCATATTTAAGAATTATTAAATTTTCTCAAGAGATGTTTTGAGGAAAGCCTTCAATTTTTCCGACTTCGGGTTTTCAAAAATATCCTGAGGAGAACCCGCCTCTTCAATTATACCATCTGCCATATATATAATAGTATCGGAAACATTCTTTGCAAATTCCATTTCATGGGTAACAACAATCATTGTTCTTCCTGCATTTTTCAGTTCTCTGATTACCTTGAGAACTTCACCTGTAAGTTCAGGGTCAAGTGCTGATGTTGGTTCATCAAAACAGAGAATATCAGGTTCAAGTGCAAGAGCACGTGCAATTGCCACACGCTGCTGCTGGCCGCCCGATAACTCACAGGGATATGAATTTGCTTTTTCGGAAAGTCCTACTTCCCCGAGAAGTATATCCGCATTTGCAGAAATCGCCTCGAAAGCCTCTTTCTTACTTCTGAACTGAGATGTACCTTTTTTGAGTTTCTCATTTTCAAGAAGTTCTGCTGCAAGAGTAAGATTTCGCTTTACATTATACTGAGGGAAAAGATTGAATGACTGAAAAACAAGACCGAAATGAAGTCTGTTCTGTCTTATTTCTTCATCACTTATCTTTTTGTTATTCTCTGCATCAAAAATAACTTTTTCACCCAGAGAAATTGTGCCGACATCAGGTGTTTCAAGGAAATTAAGACAACGAAGAAGCGTTGTTTTACCTGAACCTGAAGAACCGATAATGGCAACGACTTCACCTTTCTCCATTGAAAAATCTATACCTTTGAGGACCTCCGTTTTACCGAAACTTTTTCTGATATTTTTAACTTCAAGTAAAGACATAACGTGTCACCTCAAATCTTAAAGTAGCTCAGTTTCTTCTCAACCTTATTGAAAAGAACTGTAAGTATTCCGCTGAATGCAAGGTAATAGACACCTGTAAAGAACAAGGGCCACAACTGACCGGCAATGCCCTGTGAGCCTTTGAGGAAAGCCTGACCTGCCCATATGATTTCCTGCAAAGCAATAATTCTCGCAAGTGAAGTATCCTTTACAAGAGTGATAATTTCATTTGCCATAGGAGGTACAATTCTTTTAACCATCTGAAGAAGTGTAACTTTGAAGAAAATCTGCTTTTTGGACATGCCGAGAACCTGTCCTGCCTCCTGCTGTCCTACAGGAACGCCCTGAATACCGCTGCGGTAAATCTCAGAGAAATAACATGCATAGTTAATAATAAACGCTACGGCTGATGCCATAAATCTCCCGCTTTCACCGCTTCCCCAGATAGGATTTCCGAATGCAAGTCCGGGAAGATAATATATAATCAGAAGCTGAAGCATGAGGGGTGTACCTCTGATAATCCATACAATGGTTTTCACAACACCGCTCACCGGCTTAAAACGTGACATCGAACCGAAAGAAATTATAAGTCCCAGAGGAAGCGCGCCCAACAATGTTATTGCAAAAAGCTTAAGAGTCTGAACAAAACCTACATTAAGCGCATCAAAAACTATGGGAAACTGTTGTGCAAAGGTCATAAAATTACATCCTTTAATCTTTATAATAAATCCTTTATAACACATCAAAAACAGAGAGTATCATAAGGTACCCTCTGTTTTCAAGTTTAATTTAATATGTTTTTGCCTGATTAGTTTTACTTATTTTGTGATAATAGCAGCCTGAACACCGTATTCAGAAGCAATTTCCATCATCTTGCCGTTTGCAAGGCATTCGTCAAAGAAAGCGTTGAGTTCTGCAACAAGGTCTGAACCTTTACGGAAACCTACACCGTACTCTTCTGAGTTAAGACCTACAGTGTATGTAAGGTCTGCATAACCCGTGCCTTCGCCTACCATTGCACCTGCCATGAGTGAGTCAATGATAGCAGCATCACATGTGCCTGATTTAACTTCTGTAAGAGTTGTAGCCTGATCAACAACAGGTGTATACTTAAAGTTGAATTCTTTAGCCATATCTTCGCCTGCTGAACCTGCTTCAACTGCAAACTGAAGGTCTTTACAATCTTCAGCTGTCTTATATTTATCTGCTTCTGCTGCAGGAACAATAACTACCTGAGCGTTGTTGCAATAAGGCTGTGAGCAATCCATCGCTGCGAGAACGTCTTCACGGAGTGTCATACCGTTCCATACACAGTCAATGTTCTTACCCTCAAGTTCAAGGGCTTTGTTATCCCAGTTGATCTCAACAAATTCAACTTCAACACCGAGTTTTTCAGCAAAAAGTTTTGCCATGTCAGCATCAAAGCCAATCCATTCTGTTGAATCTTTTGTTTCTTTGTAATCCATGGGAGCAAAGTCTGTAATACCTACAACAAGTGTTCCCTTATCTTTAACGTATTCCATGTCTGAATCTGAGTTTGAGCCACAACCTGCAAATGCAAGACACATAAGAAGGCAAGCCATTACTACTGCTAAAATCTTTTTCATTTTCCATATCTCCTTGTTTTGAGTTTTTATCGTGTTACCACTTTACCATAGTAACACATTAACGCGATATTTGTCAATAGATAATTATTTATTATCAACGTGAACATCAATCTGCTGATAAGGAATTTTGATATCATTTTCATCAAAAGCCTTTTTAACGCCTTCAAGAAGATTGAAGTAAACATCCCAGTAATCGTCAGTTTTACACCATACGCGGAAAGTAAAGTTGATTGAATTCGAGCCGTGTTCAACCACTCTTGCCTGAGGTGCAGGATCAAGAACAGCCTTCTCTGTTTTTTCCGCAACAGAAAGAAGAATGCTCTTAACCTTTTCAATGTCGTTGTCATAAGAAGTGCTGATTGTAAGGTCTACTCTTCTTGTATCCTTTGTTGAATAGTCGGTAAGTCTTTGATTTGAAATAACTGCATTGGGAACCTGAATAACCTTGTTATCAACAGTAAGGATTTTTGTGTAGAAAATATTGATTGCTTCAACAGTACCTACAGCATCTGCTGTTTCAATGAAATCTCCCACTTTGAAAGGTTTGAAAACAAGGATAATAAATCCGCCTGCAATGTTGCTGAGGCTTCCCTGAAGTGCAAGACCGATTGCCAGACCTGCAGAACCGATAACTGCAACCATTGAAGCCATGGGAACACCTACAATAAGTGCTGCCGCAATGACAAGAACTATTTTAAGAGCAATTACAATAAAGCTTCTGAAAAATGTTCTTGCCGTGGGGTCAAGTTTGTCGTAGAATTTTGTGTCTTTGAATTTTTTGCCGAAAATGTCAACAATTTTGAAACCTATAAGCAGAACAACGATTGCCACAATAAGTTTCAGACCGCTTTCCATACAGAAAGCAACAACTTTGTCTTTGAGTGCAAGTAATGCATCCATTATCAAATTCCTCCTTGAATTTTTTATTATAGAAATTTTAGCACACTAAAGCAAAAAATTCAATACGTTATGATTGATTTTTGTTATTTTCTATATTTACAAATAAATTTTTATGTAGTAAAATTTACGTCATAGGAGATGATGTTATGAACAAAAAACTTCTGAAAAATGTATATACGGCACTTTTCATGGCGTTATGTTGTGCAGGAACACTCATATCTGTCCCCGCGCCTACTGCAAACGGCTACCTTAATCCGGGCGACTGTTTTGTTATTCTTTCAGGCTGGCTATTAGGTCCTTTTTACGGTTGCCTTGCAGGGGGTATCGGTTCTGCAATTTCAGATCTTGTTCTCGGATATGCATCTTATGCGCCTGCAACCCTTATTATAAAAGGTTTTATGGCAATTGTGTCATATTTTATTTTCACGCGACTTTCAAAAATTTTTAGAGGAAAGGTTGTTTTTTCAAGAATTTTAAGCAGTGTTACTGCTGAACTTATTATGGTTAGCGGTTACTATCTGTATGATTCGTTTCTTGCAAAAAACTTCATTTCCGCCCTTGCAGGCATCCCCGGAAACACTGTTCAGGGACTTTTCGGTATAATCGTTTCAATTCTCATAATAAGTATCCTTGAAAAAACCGATTTAAAGAAAAATTTTTAAATATAAAAATCAAAACATAAAAGCAGAGTGAAATTCAACCTGAAAATCACTCTGCTTTTGTTTTTTATATATTAATGAAAAAAATACTATATATATAACTAAAAAACTTTTCAAAACCTATTGACAAGCTTCGAAAAGTATGATAAAATTCTATACTGCATTATAATGGATAGTATTATCCCTTGCTATTTTGAGGTATCTACATAATACCACAAATTTCGTCGGAAATCAATAGTATTTTCGTGAAAAATCAAGGAATTTTACTTTATACAAAAAGTAACATTTACCATGCAAAATCAAAGAACGGAGTGATATGATCTATGGGTAATGTACGAGATGTCTACCGAGGAAAAACCCTCAGAAAAAGTTTCGGCCGTATCGATGAAGTTATGGAAATGCCCAACCTTATTGAAATCCAGAAGAAATCATACGAATGGTTCCTTACTGACGGTCTCAAAGAAGTGTTCAGGGACACAGCCGACATCGTCGACTACACAGGCAACTGGGTGCTGAGCTTTATCGGATACAGAATGGACGATAAGCCCAAATATACTGTATACGAATGCAAACAGCGTGATGCTACTTACGCTGCTCCCATGCGTGTAACTGCTCGTCTTACAAACAAGGAGACAGGCGAAATCAAAGAAAGCGAAGTTTATATGGGTGATTTCCCCATTATGACAGAAAGCGGTACTTTCGTTATTAACGGTGCTGAACGAGTTATCGTTTCTCAGCTTGTCCGTTCTCCCGGTATGTACTACGATATGACACATGATAAGACAGGTAAGCGTCTTTTCACAACAACGGTCATTCCTAACAGAGGTGCCTGGCTTGAATATGAAACAGATTCAAACGACCTCTATTATGTAAGAATAGATAAAAACAGAAAAATTTATATTACAACTTTCCTTCGTGCTCTTGGTCTTTCTTCAAACAGCGACATTCTTGATTTCTTCGGAAATGACGAGAGAATTATTGCTACTCTTGAAAAAGACGAAACAAAGAACTCAGAAGAAGCTCTTATGGAAGTTTTCAAAAAACTCCGTCCGGGCGAACCTGCAACTCTTGAAACAGCACAGACACATCTTGAAAACCTTTTCTTCGATGTTCACCGCTATGACCTTTCAAGAGTAGGCCGTTACAAATACAATAAAAAAATGGCTATCTCTGCACGTATTGCAGGCTGCAAGCTTACTCAGCCCGTAGTAAACACACTCACAGGTGAAATCCTCGCAGAGTCAGGCGAAATTCTCACAAAAGAAAAAGCCTATGAAATCGAACAGGCTGGTGTCACAGAAGCTTATGTTGAAGCTGACGTTCACTTTGACCGCAAAGAAGTTAAAGTCGTATCAAACGGTATGGTTGATCCCAAACCCTATCTTTCCATGTTTACAGAAGATGAGCTTGAAGAAATCGCCATCAACGAATGTGTACGCGCTGACATCCTTTTCCCCATTCTTGATGAATGCGGTGATGACAAGGATGCTCTCAAAGAAGTTCTCGCATCACGTTGCGATGACCTTATCCCCAAGCATATCACAATTGAAGATATTTTCGCATCAGTCAACTACCTTAACTGCCTTGCTTGCGGTGTAGGTACACTTGACGATATCGACCATCTCGGCAACCGCCGTATCCGTTCTGTCGGCGAATTGCTCCAGAATCAGTTCAGAATCGGTCTTTCACGTGTTGAAAGAGTGGTACGCGAAAGAATGACTCTCCAGAGTCAGGACGGCGATGATAAGATGACTCCTACAGCTCTTATCAGTTCAAGACCCGTTCTCATGGCTATCAAAGAGTTCTTCGGTTCTTCTCCCCTTTCACAGTTCATGGATCAGACTAACCCGCTTGCTGAGCTTACTCACAAGAGAAGACTTTCAGCTCTCGGCCCCGGCGGTCTTTCAAGAGACCGTGCAGGTTTCGAAGTTCGTGACGTTCACTACAGCCACTACGGTCGTATGTGCCCCATCGAAACTCCTGAAGGTCCCAACATCGGTCTTATCTCATACCTTGCAACATTTGCAAAAATCAACAAATACGGCTTCATTGAAGCTCCTTTCAGAAAAATCGATAAAGAAACAGGTATCGTTCTTAACGAAGTTCACTACATGACTGCTGACGTTGAAGATAACTTCATCGTTGCCCAGGCTAACGAACCCCTCGATGCAGACGGCCGTTTCATCAACAACAAAATCACAGCAAGATACAGAGACGAATTCCTTGAAATCGAAAACACAAAAGCTGATTACATGGACGTTTCTCCCAAGATGGTTGTTTCAGTTGCTACTGCAATGATTCCTTTCCTTGAGAACGACGACGCAAACCGTGCTCTCATGGGATCTAACATGCAGCGTCAGGCTGTTCCCCTTCTTAAAACAGATGCTCCCTTTGTCGGCACAGGTATGGAATACAAAGCTGCTGTTGACTCAGGTGTTGCTCTTATTGCTAAGCGTGCAGGTACTGTTACAGGTCTTGACGCTACTAAAATCACAATTCTCACAGATGACGGTCACGTTGATGAATATAACCTTGTTAAGTTCATGCGTTCTAACCAGGGTACATGTATCAACCAGAGACCTGTTGTTACAATCGGCCAGCATGTCGAAGCTAAAGAAGTTATTGCTGACGGCCCTGCAACTGCAGGCGGTGAAATCAGCCTTGGTAAAAACGCACTTATCGGCTTCATGACATGGGAAGGCTACAACTACGAAGACGCTGTTCTCATTAATGAAAAGCTTGTTCGTGAAGACGTTTACACTTCAATCCACATTGAGGAATATGAAGTAGAAGCAAGAGATACTAAACTCGGACCTGAAGATATTACAAGAGACATTCCCAACGTTGGTGAAGATGCTCTCAAAGACCTTGACGAAAGAGGTATCATCAGAGTCGGTGCAGAAGTACACTCAGGCGATATTCTTGTAGGTAAAGTTACTCCCAAGGGTGAAACTGAACTTACTGCTGAAGAAAGACTTCTCCGTGCTATCTTCGGTGAAAAAGCAAAAGAAGTCCGTGACACATCTCTCAGAGTGCCTCACGGTGAATACGGTATCATCGTCAACGTTGAAGTTTTCACTCCCGAAAACTGCGATGAACTCAGCCCCGGTGTAAACATGACAGTACGCTGCTACATCGCTCAGAAACGTAAGCTTTCTGTCGGTGACAAAATGGCAGGTCGTCATGGTAACAAAGGTGTTGTTTCACGTATCCTTCCCGTTGAAGACATGCCCTTCCTTGAAGACGGTACTCCCCTTGATATCGTTCTTAACCCCCTCGGCGTTCCCAGCCGAATGAATATCGGTCAGGTTCTTGAAGTTCACCTCGGTTTCGCAGCAAGAAGCCTTGGCTGGAAAGTTATGACTCCCGTATTTGACGGTGCTCATGAATCTGATATCAGAGAAACTCTTAAACTTGCAGGTCTCAGAGAAGACGGTAAGTCAATCCTTATTGACGGACGTACAGGCAGAAAGTTTGATAACCCCGTTACAGTAGGTGTTATGTACTTCCTTAAACTTCTCCACCTTGTTGACGACAAAATCCACGCTCGTTCAACAGGTCCTTACTCACTCGTTACTCAGCAGCCTCTGGGTGGTAAAGCTCAGTTCGGTGGTCAGCGTTTCGGTGAAATGGAAGTTTGGGCACTTGAAGCTTACGGTGCTGCTTATACTCTTCAGGAAATCCTTACAGTTAAATCTGACGATGTTGTAGGTCGTGTAAAAACTTACGAAGCAATCGTTAAAGGTCAGAACGTTCCCACTCCCGGCGTTCCCGAATCATTCAAGGTTCTTATTAAAGAACTTCAGTCTCTGGCTCTTGATGTTAAGGTTCTCGACGGTGACAACAACGAAATTGACCTCAGACAGACATTTGATGATAATGAACTCGGTATTCAGGTTGACGAAGAAGCTTTCACAAACGTAAACGATGCTGAAAAGAGCGAAGGTTACCTCGTTGAAAGTGAAGACGGAAACAGCGATTTCTATACTTCAAATGAAGATTCTGATGAAGACTTCTACAGTGAAAACTTCGACGAATATTCCGCAGACGACTCAGATCTCAGCGACGAAGATTATTGATTGAAAGGAGTTCGTTAGTATGGAAAACATCAATTTTGAATCTATAAAAATCGGTCTTGCTTCTCCTGACCAGATCAGAAGCTGGTCCTACGGTGAAGTTAAGAAACCCGAAACGATAAACTACCGTACTCTCAAACCTGAAAAGGAAGGTCTTTTCTGCGAAAGAATTTTCGGACCTACTAAGGACTGGGAATGTCATTGCGGAAAATACAAGAGAGTAAGATATAAGGGCAAAGTTTGTGAACGCTGCGGCGTTGAAATCACAAAGTCAAAAGTTCGTCGTGAACGTATGGGTCACATCGAACTTGCTGCCCCTGTTTCACACATCTGGTACTTCAAGGGTATCCCCTCAAGAATGGGTCTTATCCTTGATATTACTCCCAGAAATCTTGAAAAGATTCTCTACTTTGCAATGTACGTTGTTATCGATCCCGGTGACACACCCCTTGAAAAGTATCAGACTCTTAACGAAAAAGACTATGCAGACATGCGTGAAAAATATGAAGACGACTTCAAAGCAGGCATGGGTGCAGAAGCTATCAAAGAACTTCTTGCAGAGATAGACCTTGATGAACTTTCAAAAGAACTTCATGAAGAACTTGAAACTGCAACAAGCCAGAAGAAAGCAAAAATCCTCAAGAGACTTGAGGTTGTTGAAGCTTTCCGTCAGTCAGGCAACAGACCTGAATGGATGATTATGGACGTTGTTCCCGTTATTCCCCCCGATATCCGTCCCATGGTTCAGCTTGAAGGCGGCAGATTTGCAACAAGTGACCTTAACGACCTTTACAGACGTGTTATCAACAGAAACAACCGTCTTGCAAAACTCCTTGAACTCGGTGCTCCCGAAATCATCGTAAGAAATGAAAAGAGAATGCTTCAGGAAGCAGTTGATGCTCTTATTGATAACGGCAGACGCGGCCGTCCCGTAACAGGTCCCAACAACAGAGCACTCAAATCTCTTTCAGATATGCTTAAAGGTAAGCAGGGACGTTTCCGTCAGAACCTTCTCGGTAAGCGTGTTGACTATTCAGGACGTTCAGTTATCGTTGTTGGTCCCGAACTGAAGCTTTATCAGTGCGGCCTTCCCAAGGAAATGGCTCTCGAACTCTTCAAACCTTTCGTTATGAAGAGACTTGTTGAAACAGGTGTTGCTGAAAATATCAAACGTTCACGTAAGATGGTAGAACGTGCAACTGACGAAGTATGGGATGCTCTTGAAGTTGTTATCAAGGACCACCCCGTTCTTCTCAACCGTGCTCCTACACTTCACAGACTTGGTATTCAGGCTTTCGAACCCGTTCTTATCGAAGGCAGAGCTATCAAACTTCATCCCCTCGTATGTACAGCTTTCAACGCTGACTTCGACGGTGACCAGATGCCCGTTCACGTTCCTCTTTCAGCAGAGGCTCAGGCAGAAGCAAGATTCCTCATGCTTTCTACAAACAACCTTCTCAAACCCTCAGACGGACGCCCCGTTACTGTTCCTACACAGGACATGGTTCTCGGTTCATATTACCTTACACTTATCAGACCCGGAGCTGAAGGCGAAGGCAAGGCATTCCGTGATATAGATGAAGCTAAAATGGCTTACGAAGAAGGTGTTATCAGCCTTCACGCTCTTATCAAAATCCGTATGACAAAGGAAATAAACGGCGAAAAAGTTACAAAGCTTGTTGAAACTTCAATCGGTCGTGTTATCTTTAACGAACCCGTTCCACAGAACCTCGGTTTTGTTGACAGAAGTGACCCTGAAAACGCTTTCAAACTTGAGGCTGACTTCCTTGTTAACAAGAAGATGCTTGGTAAGATTATTGCAAAATGTATCAAAATCCATGGTACAGCTGTTACAGCAGATGTTCTTGACAAAATCAAGAATCAGGGTTATAAATATTCAACACGAAGCGGTATTACAGTTGCTTCCTGCGATGCTACAATTCCTCCCAAAAAGGCAGAACTTCTTGCAGCAGCAGAGAAAGAAATTGAAAAGATTGACCGTAACTATCAGAGAGGTCTTATCAGTGCCGCAGGCCGTTCAGAAAAAGTTATCGACACATGGGAAGAATGTACAAAACAGGTTGCTGCAGAACTTAAAAACAACTTTGACAAGTACAATCCTATCTACATGATGCTCGACTCAGGTGCCCGTGGTTCGACAGCTCAGATCAAGCAGCTCTGCGGTATGCGAGGATTGATGGCGAAGCCACAGAAGTCCGGCGGACAGGGAGCGGAGATCATCGAGAACCCTATCATCTCCAAC
>JAZOAY010000144.1:0-12906 GCA_045595725.1 Acutalibacteraceae bacterium
CGATAATTGCGTACATTGGTTCTTCAACCTCTTTCATATAGTCTCGCTACCCTCTTCCAGTTACGGTAAACTGCGGGTGTTGGACGCACCAACTTTGGGAACCCGAGGTATGCGGCTTAAGTATTATAACACTATAGCACAAGCTTGTCAATAGTTTTTATTACTTTTTCTTTCTTTTTTCTGCAGCAGTTACTGTGTTTTTCATAAGCACCGCAATCGTCATAGGACCTACACCGCCGGGGACAGGAGTAATAAAAGATGCTTTTTCTTTCACTTTTTCAAAATCTACATCACCGCAAAGCTTTCCGTTTTCAAGACGGTTTATAGCAACGTCAATTACAACTGCGTTTTCTTTTACCATATCCTCGGTAATAAGACCGGGTTTACCTACTGCACTTACAAGGATATCTGCTGCTCTTGTAAACGATGCAAGGTCTTTTGTTCTTGAGTGACATACTGTTACCGTTGCATTTTCTTTGAGAAGAAGCATTGTCATAGGTTTACCTACGATATTACTTCTGCCAACAACAACACAGTTTTTACCTGCAACATCAATTTCATATTCTTTCAGCATTTCCATAACACCAGCAGGAGTACAGGGAAGGAAAGTGTAGTCTCCTATCATAATATGACCTACATTTTCAGGATGGAAAGCGTCAACGTCCTTTTCGGGAGAAATTGAGTTAATAATATTCTTTTCACAGATGTGAGAAGGGAGAGGAAGCTGGCAAAGAATGCCGTCAACATTTTCATTTTTATTGAGTTCATCAATAATTTTCAGAAGCTCTCCTTCTGTTGTTTCTTCAGGCAGAGCATACTCAAGAGACTCAATCCCCAATTCTGCACATGATTTTTTCTTGTTATTAACATAAACTTTTGATGCAGGATTTTCACCTACAATAATAACAGCAAGACAAGGGTTAGTGCCTGAAGCTTTAAGAACTTCCACCTTTTCCTTCATCTGATTTTTAAGTTTTGCTGACAAAGCCTTTCCGTCAATTATCACTGCCATTATTTTCAATCCTTTCATTTTTAGGAATTCTTGATCCCTCGGGGAAAAAATCAACACCCTCAATGGGCTTTGGTTTTTTAATATATTTCACAAGCAGCACAACAAGAAGTACAAGAAATACAACAACTACAACCGCTGACAGAAGCTGTGAAACTCGAAGCGTTGTGTCACCGATATAAAGGCTGTCTGTTCTCAGTCCCTCAAAAATTGTTCTGCCTACTCCGTACCATATACCGTAGCAAAGGAAAATCTGGCCGCTGAATTTTCTCCACTTTTTCATTATAATATAGAGAATAACAAACCCTGTAAGACACCAAAGAGATTCATACAGGAATGTGGGATGCACATAACCTGCCGGGTCCATTTCAATTCCTTTTTCTGCAAAAGTTTCTACATTTGAAAGTATGTAGTCCATTGTTTTGGCACTTCTCATACCCCATGGCAAATCGGTATTTGTACCGAAAGCTTCCTGATTCATGAAATTGCCCCATCTTCCGATACCCTGTCCGATAAGAAGGCTCATTCCCGCCAGGTCAAGAAGATTATAAAAATTCAGTTTATTGATTTTGCACGTAATAAACGCCGCAAGAAGGCCGCCGATAATTCCGCCGTAAATAGCGAGACCGCCACGCCATATCTGAAAAATTTCATTAAGATGCTGTGAATAATATTCCCATTCAAATGCTACGTAATAAAGTCTTGCACCCAAAATTCCGCCTATTGTTCCGTAAATGAGAACATCAAGCATTTTGTCAATGCTCATTCTCCATTTATAAGCCTGCCTTCCCCCGAAAAGCACGGCAAGAAGGAAACCGAAAGCAATGATTGCCCCGTACCATTTAATTGTCATCGTTTCACCAAGGAAAGGAATTTCAAACTGAGCAAGAACAGAGGGAATGGAAAACCCTCTTTCTATGCCTTTAAAATAAACAACTGTATAGTCTGCCATGTGTTTTTCACCTCTTATGCAGGAAGAATTACTGACAAAGCAGAATATTTTTCTTCCAGAATTTTACCGAGAAACTCATTCGCTTCATCACATGTGAGAATTTTAAGAGTTTCAAACTCATCAAAAAGTCCCTCGTTCATGAAATCAGCAGAAATAAGATTATTGGCAAGTTCATCAACGTCATTGTAAGACATAATTTCTCTTCCGTAAAGTTTCTTTCTTGCTCTTTCAAAATCAGCTTCACCTATACCCGCTTTTTTGATTTCTCTTACTTTTTCCTTGATAATTTCACTTGTCTTTTTCGGGTCTTTTGATTCGCCTGAGAAAATCATTGCACTGTAACCGTAACCTGTGAAATATTCAGTTGAGAAAGTAGGATTGATAAGTTCTTTTTCAATAAGCTCCTTATAAAGGTCGGAAGTGTTTCCTGCAATTGCCTCAAGGATAATATTGCCTAAAAGCTCTTCTTTCAATGTTCTTTCAGGTGTTTGCCATGTTTCTTTGAAACCAAGAGAGAAAATAGGACATGCAACAGAAAGTTTTTCTTCAACATAATCTGTAACAACGTCTTTTTCTTCTTCAATAAACTTTCTGTCAATTTCAAAAGTCTCATCTTTTGTGAGAAGGGTGTCTGCAGAATCAATAACTTCTTCCACACTTACATTACCTGCAACGGCAAGAGCCATATTACCGAGGTTATAAAAATCCTCATAACATTTGTAAAGGAGCTCTGCAGAAATTTCTGCAATTGACTCCTCTGTACCTGCAATATCAATTCTTACGGGATGATTTTTGTACATTGCACAAAGGAGATTGAAAAGCACTCTCCAATCGGGAACATCACGGTACATTCTGATTTCCTGACCGATAATACCCTGTTCTTTTTCAACAGTTTTCTGTGTAAAATAAGGATGTCTTACGAAATCAAGGAGAATGTCAAGATTTTCTTTGAAATTGCCTGAGCATGAAAAAAGATAGCATGTTTTGTCAAAAGAAGTGTACGCGTTTGCAGATGCACCTGTTTTTGCAAATCTTTCAAAAGCATCAAGTTCTTCACTTTCAAAAAGTTTGTGTTCAAGGAAATGCGCAATTCCCTCCGGAATTTCAGTATAGTTTTCTTCACCGGGTTTTTTGAAAACTGTATCAATAGAACCGTATTTTGTTCCGAAAACCGCATAAGTTGTAGAATAATTTTCTTTCGGGAAAACATAAATTGTAAGACCCGATGTGTGATTTATTTTATAATATTTTTCACCTAAAAGCTCATTTCTGATTTCTTTTATTTCCATCACTTATTCCTCCGAAACACTGCCGTCACCTGACAGCATATAGATAGTATCAAGTGTCACCTTACCTGCTGCAGCCTTAATTTCTTCTGCTGTTACAAGGTTGATTTTTTCTGCATACAACTGAGGAAGGATTATATCTTCTTCAAGCACTCTTGCTCCTATCCAAGCATCAATGCTTTCAGGAGTATCTCCTACAGAAAGGAAAGCATCTGTAAGACCTTTCTTTGAGTTTTCTATTTCCTCAGACGTGAAGTTTCCGTTTTTCATATTATCAAGTTCGCTGAGAATTGCATCAGTTGCTTTCTTCTCGTTTTCATCTTCAATACCGCTCTGAACAATGATAATTCCCTTGTCTTTGGAGAAGCGTGCAGAACAATAGTAGCAAAGGCTCATTTTTTCACGGACATTCATGAAAAGTTTTGAATAAGGTCCGCCACCGAACATATCAGTCATAACTCTTACGGGGAAGAAATTTTCATCTTCACTTTCAAGACCTGTTCTGAGTCCCATTACAAGTTTGCCCTGTTTTACGGCAAGTTTTTCATCAACCTTTCTGACTTCATCTACCGAAGCTTTGAACTCAGTTTTAATCTCAACCACATTGCTTCTGTCAATAGACGCAAATTTCTCTTTAAGAAGGTCTTTGACACTTTCATCCGTTTCGCCTACAAAATTAAACTGTATAATTGCATTTTCAAGGTATGATTTCCATGCTTTAAGAAGTCGTTCGTTGGTGACATTCTTAATTTCATCCTTATCACCGAATCTGCCTTTACCGTATGCACTGCCTTTGAACATTTCTTCAATAAGTCTGTCTTTGGCGTAAACTCTCTTTTCGCTGAATTCGCCTTCGATTTTTTCTATAAGAAGTCTTTTTTCAAGTTCAATATCTTCTTCGCAGAAATTTCCGTTTTCGAGTTTAGGGTCGAAAAGAACATCGAGAAGAAGCTCTGTACAATTTTTTGAAATGCCTTCATCGGAAAGTGCGAATCTGTCACTGACGGAAACTATTCTGAAACAGATATCCTGACTGTCACCGTTTTTTGAAATTCCGCATGCAAGAGATGCACCGTAAAGTTCTGCAAGACGTCTGTTAAGATGTGTCATGGAGGGATATTTTGCACATCTTCTTCTGAGCATGTAACAGAGAAGTGCATTTGCCTCCATATCACTTTCAAGAGGCAGAACAATATGCACACTCATTATATTTGTCTTGAATCTGTCAGAATTTACAAAGCAGGCTCTTACACCCTTTGCTATTTCCGTTTTTTCAATATTTTCAATCATACGATTACCTCGTTTCAATTAAAAAATCTTTACTTTTTATTATATCATATATTTGTTGTATTTTTCTACTGTTTTAACAATTATTTTTATAATAATATTTATTGACATTTTTCTGCTTTTACAGTATAATCAACCTTGTAGTTCATAAATGGTGGAGTCTGTCATAAAACACAATAGTGTTTTATTTATGAATTAACCAAGGGAATACTCTTGTTTTGTTCAGAACTCTGCCAAAGGGTTCTTTTTTATTATGTGTATATTTTATAAGGAGATGACAAAATGAGTCCGATTACCATTACCGCACTTGCCATCTTTGCACTTACTTACGTGCTTATGCTGGCATTTCAGAAAATCCGTCCTTACGTAACGGTAGGCTCAGCAATAATTTTCATTGCTCTCGGTATTATGGCTGCTGTTAACCCTGCTGTTTTCGGCGAAGGCTTTTTCGCTCTCAGTTCAGGCGGAAATTACACTTACGGCGTTTCACAGGCTTTTAGTGAAATTGACTGGAACGTAATTATGATGATTGCAGGTACAATGGGTACTGTTTACCTTTTTATCGAATCAAAAATGCCTCAGCTTATGTCTGACGTGCTTATTTCAAAAATGCCAAACGTAAAATGGGTTGTTATTGCACTTTCACTTTTTGCAGGTATTGTTTCCGCTTTCGTCGACAACGTTGCAACAGTTCTTATGATTGCTCCCGTTGGCCTTGCTTTCTGCAAAAAGCTGAACATTTCTCCTGTCTCCTCAATTATCTGTATTGCAGTTTCTTCAAACCTTCAGGGTGCTGCAACGCTTGTAGGCGACACAACATCAATCCTTCTTGCAAAGCAGGCAGGACTTGATTTTTCAGATTTCTTTGTACATGACGGACACGTCGGTATGTTCTGGGTTGTACAGGCAGGTGCAATTGTCAGCGCTCTTATCATCTGGTTCATGTTCAGAAAAGAAAATTCAAAAGTTGAATTTTCCGGCAGAACAAAGGTTGAGGACAAATTCCCCACATTCCTCCTTGTAGGTACAGTTGTTGCACTTATTGCAGTTTCTTTCATCCCCTACAAAGACACAGCTCTCCCCGGTCAGTTCTACAAACCAGACATCACAAACGGCATTATCTGTATAGCGTTCTTCCTTATAGGCATTATCAGAGAACTCATTTTCAAGAAAAATACAGAAATTGTCAAAAACGCTTTTAAAGAAATTGACTATTACACAATCGTTCTTCTTACAGGACTTTTCGTTGTAATCGGCGGTATCAAAAATGCAGGTGTTATTGATGTTATCGGTGATGCAATTGCTTCTCTCGGTTCAGGCTCAGTATTTGTTGTTTATACAATTATCGTGTGGATGAGCGTTATTCTTTCAGCGTTTATTGACAACATTCCATATACTGCAACAATGCTTTCAATTGTTCCCGTTATTGCAACAGAAGTTGGAATCGAACCGACGCTTCTTTATTACGGTCTTCTCTGCGGTGCAACACTTGGCGGTAATCTCACACCCATTGGTGCCAGTGCAAACATTACGGGTATCGGTATTCTCAGAAAAGAAGGTTACGAAGTTAAGTCAACAACATTCATGAAATACGGTGTTCCTTTTACATTGGCAGCAGTTATCACCGGATATGTAATGCTCTGGTTTATCTGGATGTAAATTTTTCGGAGAGTTAAGTCTGACTTAACTCTCTTTTTTATTGCATGTAGCTTTTCTTTATGATATACTTGTCTTCGTGAGGTGAAAGATATGTTTGTAAAAGACAAATTATTTTATAAATCTCTCTTTTCAATGACTCTTACAATTGCACTTCAGAATGTTATTGTTTTCGGTGTAAACCTTGCCGACAGTATTATGCTGGGAAGATTTTCCGAGGAAGCTTTGTCGGGTGTTGCACTTGTAAATCAGATTCAGTTTCTGCTTCAGATGATAATCATCGGTGTTGGTGCAGGTACGCTTATTTTTTCATCCCGTGCATGGGGAAGCAAAGATATTGAAACTGTCAAAAAAATTGCAAACATAGCAATGAAAGTTGCCATTCTCTTATCACTTGTAATTTTTGTTCCGGTTTTCTTTTTCCCTGACGGTGTTCTTTCTCTCTTATCAAACGAAAAAGCGGTTGTAGCAGAAGGTGTAAAATATCTTAAAATAATTTGCTTTACATATCCTGTTTTCGCCGCAACAAATACACTTCTTTCTACTCTGAGAAGTGTCGAAACAGTAAAAATCGGTTTCTATGTTTCACTTTCCACACTCATTATAAACATAGCTCTTAACTATCTTCTCATTTTCGGAAACTTCGGTTTCCCCCGTCTCGGTGCAGAAGGTGCTGCAATTGCCACCACAGTTTCAAGAGTTGTTGAACTTATTATTGTAATACTTTACGTAAAATTCAAGGATAAGAAAATAAAACTGAAACTTTCAGATTACGGCAGAATGGATAAAGAACTTCTTACTGCTTATCTGAAAAAAGGTACTCCCGTTTTAGGTTCAAATACTATGTGGGGTCTTGCCATGGCAATACAGACTGCTATCCTTGGTCATCTTGGACAAACCTCCATAACTGCAGGAAGCATTGCATCAACGGTCTTTCAGATAATCTCCGTTGTGGTTTACGGTTGTGCAAACGCATCAGGTGTTCTTGTCAGTAAAATGATTGGTGAGGGAAAAGGAAAAAGCTGCAAACCCTATGTAAAAACCCTTCAGGTAATTTACATTTTAATCGGACTTGCAACTTCCTTGTTTCTTTTCTCTGTGAAAGATTTAATATTGTCTTTCTATGACGTTTCTCCTGAAGCGAAAAAACTTACCACAAGATTTCTGATAATTTTATGTATTACGGTTATCGGCACAGCTTATCAGATGTCTTGTCTTACAGGCATTGTTGTTTCAGGAGGAGATACAACTTTCATCATGAAAAACGATTTTATTTTTATGTGGCTTATCGTTCTGCCTATGGCAGCAATTTTTGCCTTTGTATTGAAACTTCCCCCTGAGTTTGTTTTCATTGCTCTCAAATCAGACCAGATACTGAAATGTCCCGTGGCTTTCTTCAAAACAAACCGATATACATGGCTTAAAAAACTTTAATAAAGTTCTACTTCTCCGCTGTGAATAACTTTTTCTTCATTTGCGTCAATAACAACAAGCCCCCCGTCAGGAGATAAATCGGCAGCAAAAAATTCTCTGTTTTCACTTTTTACAAAAACTTTTTTACCCAGAAGTTTTGAACGTTTTTTGAGTTTCTCAACAATTTCTTTTTCCGTATATATTTTTTTGAGGAAAATCTCATTCAGGTTATTCACAATTTTTTCTGCAAGGATTTTTCTGTCAAAAACTTTTCCTGTTTCAATTCTGAGAGATGTTGCAATGTTTTTTATTTCTTCAGGAAAATCCTTTTCTTCGTTCAAAACATTCACACCAATTCCCACAAGAGCATATTTTATTTTATTATTTTCCGTTATAAGTTTTGTAAGTATTCCGCAGACTTTTTTATCCGATAATATAATATCGTTTGGCCATTTTATTTCGGCTTCAACATCGCATTCTTTTTCAAGAACTTCTGCAACACCAAGTCCAGCAGAAGAAGTTATCAGATTAAGAGTTTCAACATTTTCCGTGCTGAGGATATAAGTCATATAAATTCCGCACCCTTTGGGAGAATGAAATTTTCTTCCCATTCGTCCCGAGCCTTCTGTCTGGTAATCTGCCACTACGGCAAGTGGAATTTTCTCTGAATTCCGGCAGAGGTTTGCGGCATAGATATTTGTTGATGTAACTTCATCGAGAAAAATAATTTTTTCAGACATTTTCATCACCTGAATAATTTTAACATATAATACAAATTTTATCAATCATCCGGAGGTGCAAAAGTGATTAAGAAGTTAATAAACTTTTTCGATAAGAACACACGTGAAGATTTTCTCATAAGACTTTTTTCTGCGTGGAGTATAACTGGAATTTTTAATTATATGACTGTTTCCGGCAAGCCCGAAACAATTGACTTTGCCAGAAATGCAGATTTAGTTTTTTCCGTACTGTTTTTCATTGCTGCTTATGCTCTTGTAACAACACTTTCTGTGTGTTTCAGAAAAACTGATGTTGACGGCTTTGTTTTTTCTGCATCAACACTTACCTATCTCGGACTTGTTTCCATGTTCAGCACAAATAATTACTATTGCCTTGCTCTGCTTTTCCCCGCAGGACTTGCATGTATTTACACCATAAAAAGATTTTCACGCAAAAAGAATATATTTGAACCTACAAAAAATTTTACGGTGATTTTCTCAGTAGCTGTGGGTATTTTTGCAACATCTATAATCGCCCTTATCGGAGCTTCCCGTTATCTTTCTTTTGCAACACCTAACTTTGATTTCGGCATTTTTGCACAAATGTATTATTATTTAAAAACAGAACTCGTACCAATGACCACCTGCGAAAGAGAAAAGCTTCTCTCTCATTTTGCAGTTCATCTTTCTCCTGTTTATTATCTTCTTCTGCCTGTTTACTTTGTATTTGACACCCCTCTCACATTACAGATATCACAGGCGGTAATTCTGGGAAGTTCACTTGTTCCCCTTTACCTTCTCATGCGACACTTTAAGCTTTCTAACAAAGTAATCACGCTTATGATGATTGCTTTTGCATTTTTCCCTGCGGTAGCAGGCGGTACAATGTACGACTTCCACGAAAACTGCTTCCTGCTCCCCTTTATACTCTGGCTGCTTTATTTCGCAGAAAAAGAAAAGCATCTCCCCATGTATATTTTTATGCTTCTCACATTTTCTGTCAAAGAAGATGCGGCAGTTTACGTCGCATTCATAGCCCTTTATTTCATCTTTTCAGGCAGAAAAAAGCTTCACGGATTTGCCATGTTTTTGTCCTCAATTGCATATTTTATTTTCGCAGTAACTTTTCTCGGAAAATTCGGTGAAGGTGCAATGACAGGCCGTTTTGACAATTTCATGACGAACCCGGAACTCGGGCTCATTGATGTTATTCTGACAATTTTCAAAAATCCTGCTTATTTTATTTCACAATGCATTTCGGAAGAAAAACTCATATTTATTCTGTTTATGTTGCTTCCTCTTGCTTTTCTTCCCATCCTTTCAAGAAAATGGTCTCAGTTTATACTGGTCGGACCTCTTGTGCTGATAAATCTTATGTCGGATTATACTTATCAGCATTCAATTTATTTCCAGTACGTTTACGGAACAATCGCCGTTTTCTTTTATCTTGCAATTCTCAATCTTTCAGATAATCCGAAAAACATGAGAAAATATCTTGCATCACTTTCAGCAGTTTTTTCTGTAATAATTTTTGCATTTTCAATTTCGCCAAAATTCACTTATGTAAACAGACTCAGTGAAAACAAAGAAGATTATGTAAAAATCAGTGCGGCTCTTGACATAATTGAAGAAGATGCATCTGTTCTTTCAACAACCTTTTATATCCCCTATCTTTCTCAGAGAAAAGAAATTTACGAAATTGAATACTGTGTAAAGGATACAGATTATGTTGTAATTGATTTACGTTACGAAAGTGCAGATGGAAACAGAGAAAAAATTGACATGACAAAATACGAGCTCATTCTTGAAGAAGAAAATCTTGTTGAAATTTATTCAAAGAAAAAATAATAAAAACAGTCACCGAGGGGAAAATAACCTCGGTGATTTTTTTGAAAAAGTATAAAGAATTTTTTGTAGTTTTTTCCATAGGTGCTGTGCTTTACAGTTTAATCGAAATTCTGTTCAGAGGCTTTACTCATTGGACAATGAGTCTGACAGGCGGCACTGCATTCCTGATGATTCACATTTCAAATTTCAGAATGAAAACAAAAAGTCTTTTTCTGAAATGCCTTACGGGTTGCGCTATTATTACTGCACTTGAATTTGTTGTGGGATGCATTGTAAACAGAAAATTTCACATGAATGTATGGGATTATTCCTCTCAGAAATTCAATTTACTCGGTCAGATATGTCCTGTATTTTCTGCCGCATGGTTCTGCCTTACTTTGCCTGCACTCTATTTAAGCAAAACAATAAAAAAATTACTGAACAAGTTCACGTGAGAATAATTCCCATTCACTTTTCATCGTATCATTAGGAAGAGAAAGGCTGTTGTAAGAAAAAAGAGAAAAACCGTCACATTCTTTTTTTCTGAGAAGTTTAAGCTGTTCTGACAAAATGTTATCCTTTGTCTGCCATTCATCTTTTCCTTTTCCTGCATACAGGTCCTCTTCTCCGCACTTATAGGATGCAAGACCGATAATAAGCTTTACATCTTTATTTGTTACGATATCGCACCAATTATCAAGAACTCTGTCAAAAGGCATGTATTCGTTCCTGAAACCGTAATAAATCTGCGGTATTATCCAGTCGCAAAAACCGGACTGAGAACACCACTTTTCCACATCGGCAAAGTGGGTGTTTTTATTTTCTTCAATGTCAGCACAGGGACTTATGCTGACGATAATATTTTTATTCTTATTTTTTACCGCTGAATACATGCCCGTCACAAAGGCATTTACCTGCTCACGTCTCCACTCACCGAGAGAAGACTTGCCTTTATTATCCTTGTACTCAGCGAATTCATTTTTGTCAATTTCTTCATCAGTTGTGGGATAAAAGAAATCGTCAATGTGTATTCCGTCAATGTCATAATTTTTTACAAGTTCACGCACACCGTCAAGAATAAGTTTCTGAACATTAAGTGACGCCGGATTATAATAAATTCCGTTTGTACTGAAATAGATATCACTTCCGTTTTGTTCATACATTTTTCTCGCAGGGTTGTCATCAGAAAGATTTTCCATATCGGAAGAAGTACCTGAAATTCTGTAGGGATTTATCCATGCATGAAGTTTCAGGTTGTGTGAATGTGCAACGGAAATAAAAATCTCAAGAGGGTCATAGCCGGGTGACAATCCCTGTTCACCTGAAATATATTTACTCCACGGATAAATTTCTGATTTATAAAGTGCATCTCCTGACGGTCTCACCTGAACAAAAACATGCTGAAAATCCTTCTCAGCAATATCCCTGAACATGTTTTCTGCCTTTGCTCTGAAACCGCCTTCACTCACTCCTTTGAATTGTGACATATCGTAAATACTTATCCATAAAGCACGTATTTCCTTTGTTTTCTCAGTCTGTTCCTGAATTTCACCGTCACAACCACACAAGAAAAATAAAATCAAACAAATAAAAAATGCAGAAATCCTTTTCACAATACACCTCAGAAAGTTTTTGTATATACTATGAAAAAGGCTTCTTTTTTATCACAAAAAAAGAACCTTTCTCATATGAGTAAGGTTCCGAAAATATATTTTATTTTCCTTTATTGTAAATACAGAATTCATTTTCACAGACTGTAGGAATCCTATTCTGTTGAATGGGTGTGGGGCTGACAATTGCCATAAATGATTCGTGTGCATTTACATTTTTAAGTCTGAAATTTTCTTTGAGCTTCACTCTTTCGTCAGCAGATAAATTAGTTTCAAATTTTTCAGCATCAATTGAAAATTTCTTTTCAGTTCTGACATTTTTTGCTTCCGGATATTTATTTACCGGCTTTCTAAGTTTAACCTTGGGAATTTCTTCACCGCTGTAGGCAGGAACACCGAATCCGATAATAACCATATCGTTTGTTACAAAATCATATCTGGGACGAACCTTCTTTGCAACACCTCTTGTACCGCTTACACCTACATTTCCTTCAACAACCTCAACTGTTTTTTCGTTTGCAGAAAGAACAAATCCCACATGAGTTGATCCGGAAGTACTTCTTGATGAATTGTAGAAAACGAGGTCACCTTTCTTAGGAGTGTATGAACCGTCATTTTCAAAAAATCTGCCCTGACTTCTCAGTGCCGACATGTAAATATAGCAATTTCCGTTGTAAGACGATGTGCCTGTTATTGCTTCAGGCGAAATTCCTGCCTGTTTTGCGCACCATACTACAAAATAATTACACCAACCTGTGTAACCGTTGCCGAACTCTGCTGAATACTTGTTATAACCGTTTTTCTGAAGATAACCTACTTCATTCAGAGCAATATCAACAATTTTATCTCTTTCAGTATAAGCTGCACCTGCAAATGGAAATATTCCGATGCTCATTACAAGTACAAGAAAAAAAGAAATAACTGCAATTTTTACCTTTTTAAGCTTATTCAAATAATCACCTTACCAAATAATATAGTATCTGTCATTCGCATACTTTGGTAGTATATCATATAAAAGGTTACAATTTGTTACATAATTGTAAACTTTGTAATTATTATGAAAAACTTACATGTGATTATGCCAAAACAGAGCATAAAAAACGGGAGGGCAAGAACGCCGACACCACATAAGGAAGTTTTTGTTTCT
>JAZOAY010000145.1:0-5511 GCA_045595725.1 Acutalibacteraceae bacterium
ATAAATTTAACAAAATTTAAAAAGTTTTCTTTTAAGTCTTTATTTGCTTGACTTATTATGTTATAATACTTTCATTAAACTCAGAAATTGTTTGTATTTGAAAGGAAGATACAAGTGTATATAGCAATTATGGGACACGGCGTTGTAGGCAGCGGTGTGGCGGAAGTCATAAGCCGTAACAACAGCCTGATAGTAAAACATAATAATCTCGATTTTCTTGAGGTCAAGCATATTCTTGATCTGAGAGATTTTCCCGAACTTTCATACAAAGATAAGTTCACAAAGAATTTTGACGACATTTTGAACGACGATGATGTTAAAATTGTTGTTGAAACGATGGGTGGTCTTAATCCTGCATACAAGTTTGTTAAAGCTTGTCTTGAAGCGGGCAAAAGCGTTGTAACATCAAATAAGGAGCTTGTTGCGGCACACGGTTGGGAACTTCTTAAAATTGCAGAGGAGAAGAATATCAATTTCCTCTTTGAAGCATCTGTAGGCGGCGGTATACCTGTTATCAGACCTATTTCAAGATGTATGGCTGCAAACGAAATCACAAGAATTGCAGGTATTCTCAACGGAACAACTAACTTTATCCTTACAAAGATGATTACGGAAAACATGAGCCTTGAAGATGCACTTAAACTTGCACAGGATAACGGCTATGCGGAAAAAGACCCCACAAATGATATTGAAGGTTTTGATGCTTGCCGTAAAATCTGTATTCTTGCATCTCTTTGCTTCGGCAGACATGTTTTCCCTGATGATATTCCCACAGAGGGTATTACAAAAATTTCACTTGCCGATGTTGAATATGCAAAGAATTACGGCAAAGTTATCAAGCTTCTCGGTACTGCAATGAGAAGCCCTGACGATAAAGTTTCGGCAGAAGTAAGTCCCGCACTTATTGATGCTACGGGACCTCTTGCAAATGTAAATGACGTTTTCAATGCAGTTCTTGTTGACGGTAACGCAGTAGGCGAGGTTGTGTTCTACGGTAAAGGTGCAGGTAAGCTTCCCACGGCAAGTGCTGTTGTGGCTGACGTTATTGACTGTGCAGTAAGTAAAGGTACAAAAATCGGCTATACTTGGGATGAAGCAGCTGAAAACAACATTGTTTCAGGAAGTGAAATGCTTGCACGTCTCTATGTAAGAGGCTTTGCATCTGACGTTGAAAATACAAAGAAATCAATAAACGATATTTTCCCCGGTGCAGAATTTATTTCACGTGAAAATGCACCTGCAGATGAAATTGCATTCATCACGCCTTCAGATATCAGACGCAAACTTGTCTGTGATATTGAAACAATTGAAGGCTTTGACAAGCAGTCAGTAATCAGACTTTTCTAATCTAAGGAGTTTTTTATATGAGTTTAATCGTACAGAAATTCGGCGGTTCGTCTGTTGCAAATGCAGACAGAGTAAGAAATGTGGCAAAAATCATCACAGACACTTACAAAGCCGGCAATGACGTTGTTGTAGTTGTTTCTGCTCAGGGCGACACAACTGACGACCTTATTGCAAAAGCAAAAGAAATCACATCAAACCCTTCGGCACGTGAAATGGATATGCTCCTTGCATCAGGTGAGCAGATTTCAATTTCACTCCTTGCAATGGCTATCAAGGAAATGGGCTTCCCCTCAGTTTCACTTCTTGGCTGGCAGGCAGGTTTCAACACTTCTTCTGCATACGGCAGAGCAAGAATTCATAACATCAAAGCTGATCGTCTTCGTACAGAACTTGGTAAGAGAAACATTGTAATTGTTGCAGGCTTCCAGGGTATCAACAAGTATGATGATCTTACAACTCTCGGCAGAGGCGGTTCCGATACAAGTGCAGTTGCAATTGCAGCAGCACTCAGAGCAGATAAATGTCAGATTTTCACAGATGTTGAAGGTGTTTTCACAGCAGACCCCAGAAAAGTTGAAAATGCAAAGAAACTTGATGAAATCACTTATGATGAAATGCTCGAACTTGCGACTCTGGGCGCACAGGTTCTTAACAACCGTTCAGTTGAAATGGCAAAAAAATACAATGTTGAGCTTGAAGTTCTTTCAAGCCTTACAAATAAACCCGGCACAATCGTCAAGGAGGTTGCTAAAATGGAAAAAATGTTGGTAAGAGGTGTAACTAAAGATACAGACGTTGCAAGAATTTCACTTGTAGGTCTTTCAGATACACCCGGAGTTGCATTCAGAGTTTTTGACAAACTTGCAGCTAAGAATATAAACGTAGATGTTATTCTTCAGTCAGTAGGCAGAGACGGTACAAAGGATATCAGCTTTACAACAAGCGAAGATAATGCAGAAAAAGCAGTTGAACTTCTTTCAGAGATGCTTGATTGCAAAATCAGCTGTGACACAGATATCGCAAAGGTTTCAGTAGTCGGTGCAGGCATGGAGTCACATCCCGGTACAGCAGCAAAAATGTTTGAAGCACTTTACGGTATTGATGTAAACATCCAGATGATTTCAACAAGCGAAATCAAAATCTCTGTTCTTATCGACAAAAAGGATGCTGACAGAGCGGTTGCGGCCGTTCATAAGGCATTTATGCCCGAAGAATAATAAATTTTCAACAGGCACTTGAAAAGTGTGTGAAAATAGTATAGAATAATAACGAAGATAAAATTTCTTTTTGGAGGAAAAATAATATGGTATCAGCAGGCGATTTCAGAAACGGTATTACATTTGAGATGGACGGTAACGTTTACCAGATCATCGAGTTCCAGCACGTTAAACCCGGTAAAGGTGCTGCTTTCGTAAGAACAAAGATCAGAAACGTTATTTCAGGCTCAGTTACTGAAAGAACATTCAACCCCACAGAAAAATTCCCCACAGCTTACATTGAACGTAAGGATATGGAATATTCATACAGCGATGGCGGTCTTTACTACTTCATGGATATGGAAAGCTATGAGCTTATTCCCATCAACGAATCAGAACTCAGCGATAACTTCAAATTCGTTAAAGAAAACATGGTATGTAAAATCCTTTCTTACAAAGGCAACGTTTTCGGTGTTGAACCCCCCACATTCGTAACTCTTCAGGTTACACAGACAGACCCCGGCTTCAAAGGTGATACAGCAACTAACGCTACAAAACCTGCTACTCTTGAAACAGGTGCAGAGGTTAAAGTTCCTCTCTTCATTGACGAAGGCGAAATGATTAACATTGATACAAGAACAGGCGAATACATGTCACGTGCATAAAACAAATTGGCGATAAAACGCCAAGAACATGTCTTAGTTCTTTGAAACTTTGTAGTTTTCGGCATTTGCCGTGATTTTGCCCTTGTAGTACAACTCGGTACAACTTCGGGCAAGAAACACGGCATCTTGACATTTTCTCACCAATTTGGGTGAGTTGGCAGAAAGACGATAAAGTTTTTGAATTCACATTCAATTTTCTAAAATCAAATAAAGGAGTGTAAAAATTATGACACTTGCAGAAAAAATTGCTTACATCAGAGGTCTTGCAGACGGTATGAAACTTGACGAAAGCAAAGACGAAGTTAAGCTTATCAAAGAAATTCTCTCAGTTCTTGAAGATGTTGCTTATGACATCGAAGAACAGGATGAAATCATGGGTGAGATGCAGGAACAGCTTGACGCTGTTGACGAAGATCTCGACGAACTCGAAGAATTCGTTTACGAATGTGACGACGAAGATTTCGACGGTTGCGGTTGCTGTGATGATGACGATTGTGACTGCTGCGATTTCGATGACGATTACTTCGAAGTAGAATGCCCCTCATGCGGTGAAACAATCTGCATTGACGAAAGCATCCTTGACGAAGGTTCAATCGAATGTCCCGCTTGTCACGAAAATCTCGAATTTGAATTCGACGATTGCGACTGTGAAGAAGACGACTAATCAAAAAAATTCACCCATCGGAGCAATCCGATGGGTATTTTTTTGCGTTAAGAGGTAATAGTGAAGAAGTAATAAGTTCGGGTCTGCGACGCAATTCATATAAAACTGCCTGATTTCTACAATCTGCGGGCTAGGCGTTTCGACGAGCTGTGTTGTTGTTTTATGTAATATCTGACGGCTACATTGTTAAAAATAGTAGTATTATAATTTATCTATATGTTCAGCTTTCAGCCTCCCCTTGAAAAAGCAAGGGGAGGTGTCTGCGTAAGCAGACGGAGGGAATTTTTTGCTGAAAATTATTCTTCCATTTGTTTTCCGAGAAATGATGCTGCTACCTGAATAAGCTTTGTGTCAGTTTCGGTAATTGTTCTGTTGTCTTCCGAAGAAAGGAGAACAACTGCTCCCAGAACGTCACCGCTGCCGATTATAGGATATGCAACCGCAGCATTTCTGTCAATACCCTCTGCAGGAATAAGCTTGTGTGACGAATCCTTTCCGCTGAAACTGCTTCTGTTTTCCATGATTTCTTCAAGTTCGGGACTGACTCTGCGGTCGATAACTTCTTTTCTCGGAATGCCTGCACATGAAATAACATGATCACGGTCGAAAATGAGAACGGGCAGGTCGGTACTTCTGTTAAGTACCTCTGCATACTGTTTTGCTGTGTTAGAAACTTCCCCTATAGGTGAATATTTTTTGAAAATAACTTCTCCGTCACTTGCTGTGAAAATTTCCAACGGGTCACCTTCACGGATTCTCATAGTCCTTCTTATTTCTTTGGGAATAACAACCCTTCCCAAATCGTCTATACGGCGTACAATACCTGTTGCTTTCATATATAAACCAATCTCTTTGTTTTAGTAATAGTGATACTATTATCTCTAAAACAAGGAGATTTATACTGTGTTGATTTACTTTTTGTGTTTGCAGATTATGTGTTTTTCATAATAACTGAACCGATGCTGTCGCCTACATGTTCGCAGGCATCGGCGCATGATTCAAAGCATTCATAAACCTTACGCATTGAAACAATTTTTAAAATGTCTTTTTCTTCAACTGAAAGTTTACGCATTGATTCGAGATAGAGCTTATCACATTCTTCTTCGATGTCGTTAAGAGTAATGATAAGAGGAAGAATTTTCTTTGAACGTTTGAAGTTTTCAAATTCTGACATGATTTCACAAAGAATATCACATGACTTCACAAGATTTTTTGCAAATTCAATTACGGACTGATCAGCAGACTGAATGTTATAGATATAAAATCTCTGAAGGACTTCTTCAATTCTGTCTGTAACTTTGTCAAGATTGTGACTCAGCATGTCAAGGTCTTCGCGGTCAACGGGGGTTACAAAAGCTTTTGCGAGTGCCTTGTCCATTTCATGTTTTTTCATGTCAGCATTGTTTTCAATTTCGTGCATTTTTTTGAGCATTTCTTCAAAATTTTCAGGCTTGTAGTTTTCAAGACATTCTACAAGATAAGTTGCTGCGTCTTTTGAAAGTGCAGTACATGCCGCAAAGTTTTCAAAATAAAATTTATCGCCTTTGGCCATTTTTAACATCCTTTCTGTCAGGTGAATATGTACATAAATAATTTTGTCATCAGGAAACCGACAAGACCGCATCCGGGGAATGTAAGT
>JAZOAY010000146.1:0-1835 GCA_045595725.1 Acutalibacteraceae bacterium
TGACCTGAATCCCCAAATCTCAGGTCACCTTATTTTTTATTTACCCCAGAATTTTCTGTCCAGGCTTCTGTATTGTACTGCTTCTGCGATGTGGTCTTCGTTTACTGCATCGCTTTTTTCCAGGTCGGCAATTGTTCTTGCCACTCTGAGTATTTTATCATATGCACGGGCAGAAAGTGAAAGTCTGTCGAAAACTGTTTTCAGTAATTCCTTAGCATCGTCCGTCAGCTTGCAGAAATCTCTTGTCTGTTTGGCTGTCATGTGAGCGTTGCAGGTGATGCCTGTGCCTTTCAGTCTTTCTTGTTGTATACGTCTTGCCTCATTTACTCTCTTTTTGATGTCGGCTGATTTTTCGCCTCTTTCATCATCTGAAAGACTTTCAAAATCAACAGGCGGAACTTCAATGTGAATATCAACTCTGTCAAGAAGAGGACCGGAAACCTTATTAAGATATCTTTCGGCACTTCCCTTGACACACGTACACTCTCTTGTAGGATGGCCGTAATATCCGCATGGGCAGGGGTTCATGGCACAAACGAGGATAACTGAACATGGGTAAGTTACTGTTGCCTGTGCTCTCGAAATTGAAATTACTCCGTCCTCAATAGGCTGACGCATAATTTCCATTGTGGTACGTGAAAATTCGGGAAGCTCATCGAGAAAAAGAACGCCGTTGTGAGCAAGTGATATTTCACCGGGTTTCGGTATTGCACCGCCACCTGAAAGTCCTACAGGGGAAACTGTGTGATGAGGTGAGCGGAAAGGTCTTTTGGTAATAAGGGGAGTATCTTTCGGAAGCTTTCCCGAAATTGAATAAATTTTTGTAGTTTCAAGTGATTCGTCGAATGTCATGTCGGGGAGAATTGTGGAAATTCTCTTTGCAAGCATGCTTTTACCTGAACCGGGAGGGCCGATAAGCAGAATATTGTGCCCGCCCGCCGCAGCAATTTCAATTGCTCTTTTGGCTTCAAACTGACCTTTTACATCTGCAAAATCGAGGAGTGATTCAATGCTTTCTTCTTTCGGAGTATATGTTACGGGTGAAAGAGGGGATGAGCCTTCAAGATGGGAAATGATTTCTTTTACATTTTTTACACCGTAAACATTGATTCCTGCAACAACTGAGCATTCGTAAGCATTTTCTTCAGGTACAAAAACATCTGTAATGCCATTATTCTTCGCCTCAATTACCATGGGCAGAGCACCATTCACCTTCCTCAGTTCACCGCCGAGGGAAAGCTCACCTATAAAAGCCTGACTTTCTGATACAGGGTTTATCTGCCTTGATGCTGATAGAACAGCGATGAGCATGGGAAGGTCATACACTGTGCCTTCCTTTCTTGTGTCGGCAGGAGCTAAGTTTACGGTGATTCTGCTGCCAGGGAAAGTGAGACCGCTGTTTTTGGTTGCGGAGCGCACTCTCTCTTTTGCTTCACTTACAGATGTGTTTGGAAGTCCTACAACGTCGAAATGAGGAAGACCTCCGCTGATATCGATTTCAACATGGACCATATAGCTGTGCATGCCGAAAAGGCCCATGCTTTTTACACTTGTAAACATACTTTTAAACCTTACTGTTCAACATATGTGAAAGAGCTTTCGTATTCTTCGTTGACAACTGATTTGTCACCATTTATAAAGAAGCCTTTGGAGATTACGAGCTTGTAGTCCTGACCGGGAATAAGGTTTTCTTCACCTGTTTCACCAAAAATTCTGATTGAGCCGTTTTTGATTGTACATTTAACGTCATCGGTCATGAATCTTACAAAAATACCTTCGCTTGTTTTATATCTGTATGCAGCAAAAACCTGATAGTTTTGTGCTTCTGTTTTGTT
>JAZOAY010000147.1:0-2839 GCA_045595725.1 Acutalibacteraceae bacterium
AATGTTGTAACTGTAGAGCCGGGAATTTATCTGCCCGGTGAGTTCGGAGTAAGAATTGAAGATTTCGTGGTGATAACCGATACAGGCTATATAAATCTTACATCTGCGCCGAAAAACTTAATAGTTTTATAAAAGAAAAATGATAAGACTGTTTACAGCCTTATCATTTTATTTTTGTCACCCGCAACGGTGAGCGTATAGTCAATGTTTATCCTTGCTCCGCACATATCAAGGCTTTTGAATGTTTCTGCATAAGCCTTATCAGGCGTGTTGTTCTCATGGCTCAGGTGTCCCAGAACAAACCTTGTAGTACCACCTGAAAGAAGACTTGTGGCTGTTTCTGCACACATTGTATTGGAAAGATGTCCGTGTTCTGAAAGAATTCTTCTTTTCAGGTCAAAGGGATATGGACCTGTTCTCAGCATCTGTTCGTCGTGGTTTGACTCGAGAAGAACAAGGTCGCTTTTCATTATACCGCTAAGTACCTCATCGCTGACATAGCCTAAATCAGTGCACACAGAAATCACTCTCTCATCGGGAAGAGCAAATCTGTATCCAAGGCTCACGGGTGTATCGTGAGAAGTATGAAAAGCTTTCACTTTTATGTTTCCAATTTCAACATCACCTGTTACAGGAACACACTCTGCACCTGCAGGAATATTGCCGCAGGAGATAAGTGCCTCCAGCGTTTCCGCCGAGGAAAAAACAGGCACTTTATATTTTGAAAGGAAGGGTTTCAGACCTTTTACATGGTCATTATGCTCATGAGTTATAAAAACTCCCTTTATGCTTTCAAGGTCGATATTCTGAAACTCACATGCTTCTTTCAGCTTTTTGAGAGAAACACCCACATCAACCAGCACACCTTCCCCTGCCATACCAAGGTATGTACTGTTACCGCTTGACGACGAATATAAAGAACAGAATCTTGCCAAAATTATTCCTCCGAAAAACAATCAATCCCACATCAAAGTGTGGGATTTAATTGATTAATTAAATTATCCTGCATGAGATGCTGTCTGAGGGTCTCTGACAGTAATTCTCTTAATGTCTGCTCCTACCTTACGGAGCTTTTCAACAACATCCTCGTAGCCTCTGTCGATATATTTGATATCTTCAATTTCAGTCTGACCCTCTGCTGCAAGGCCTGCAATAATCATCGCTGCACCTGCTCTCAGGTCAACTGCCTTTACCGGTGCCGCTTTCAGTTTTTCAACACCTTCAATTACAGCCACATTGCCGTTTACCTGTACCTTTGCCCCGAAACGGAGAAGCTGTTCAATATAGCGGAAACGGCTGTCCCACACACTTTCGGAAATAATGCTTGTCCCTTCAGCCAGAGTGAGAAGAACTGCCATCTGAGGCTGCATATCTGTGGGGAAACCGGGGTGAGGCATTGTTTTCACATTACACTTTTTAGGTCTCTTTGTGCTGATGATTCTTACTGCCTCGTCATATTCTTCAACAATCACACCGCACTCTTCAAGTTTTGATGTGATAGATTCAAGATGCTTGGGGATAACATGGTTGATAAGCACATTGCCGCCTGTTGCCGCAGCAGCTACCATGTAAGTTCCTGCTTCAATCTGGTCGGGAACAACAGAATAAGTGCAGCCGTGAAGCTCTTCAACGCCTCTGATTCTGATAACGTCTGTACCTGCACCTCTGATGTCTGCGCCCATTGTGTTAAGGAAGTTTGCAAGGTCAACAATGTGAGGCTCTTTAGCCGCATTTTCAATGATTGTAAGACCTCTTGCCTTGACTGCTGCCAGCATGATGTTCATTGTAGCACCTACAGACACAACGTCCATGTAGATTGAACTACCGTACATATTGCCGTCAACTGATGCATCAACTATAGCATTTTCAATGTTCACTGTACAGCCAAGTGCCTCAAAGCCCTTGATATGCTGGTCAATGGGGCGTACGCCGAAGAAGCATCCGCCGGGCATTGCAACTCTTGCCTTAGAAAATCTGCCGAGAAGTGCACCGATAAAGTAATATGATGCTCTCATCTGCTTTGCATAATCATAGGGAACCTCAGTTGCTGAAACAAATCGGGTATCAACCTCAATTGTGCTTCTGTTGATATATTTAATCTGCGCACCGAGAAGTGACAGAATATCTACCATAAGCTTTACGTCGCTGATGTCGGGCAAATTTTCAATTCTGCAAACATCCTGTGCAAGAATAGTTGCAGGTAAAATTGCAATTGCAGCGTTTTTTGCGCCGCTTATATCAATCTCTCCGTAGAGTTCATTTCCACCGTTAATTACGATTTTTTCCAAGCCTTTACACTCTCCTTACTCTCTGCATATCATATATTCAATATGTACTGCCGCAGAGTTGGTTTTGAAAATCGCTTTAATCTATATCTTGTATTCCGAAAATTCAGAAAAGTTACAATTGTAAACTTTTTCAATGCTTTTTTGACGCGACAAAACCCACGAATAGTCGCGCGGATATATTATAACACTATATCTCGTAAAAATAAAGGGGTTTTAATAAATTCTTTTACCAATCTTAATAATTGTAATTTCCCTGTAATTTTTTGCCATGTTTTGTAACTGTTTTGTATCATATCCACATTTAGTGTTTACGCTTTTCGCTGAAATTTTCATCATTTTTGATTTTCACAAATTTTTTCATAAATTTTTTGCATATCCTCATGCATGGGAGCTGTGACTGAAATTCTTTCACCGGTAACAGGATGAATGAAGGTCATTTTTCCGCAGTGAAGAGCATGCCTCTGAAGAACTCCGCTCTTTTCACCGTACATGTCATCTCCTGTAAGAGGCGTTCCCATATATGAAAAATGCACTCTTATCTGGTGGGTCCT
>JAZOAY010000148.1:0-3506 GCA_045595725.1 Acutalibacteraceae bacterium
CCCATGATTAAAATTATAGATAATATTGAAGAATATGATTTTTCCTCTTTTGAAAAAGATATTTTCTTTCATCGTATTTGTTCGGATTATAAAACAATGTCTACGTTTAATGATGCATTATTTTATGTCTGTATCAAAGAGGAACGGATACATGCACTTATTTCAAAAGTAGGAAGCAATATAACCTTGTCGTGTTCAGATACTTCAGTCTGTGATGAAATAAACGAGTTTATAAAAATAATCGGTTTTGGCAAAATTCTCTGTGATAAGTCTGTTTCGTCCTACTTTAACGGAAAAGAAACAGCCGGTGATATTCTCTCAATTAATTGTAATGTTGATTATGCTTGTAAAGCAGAACGACTTTACACAGAAAGTCTTAGAGATATGTACAAACTTATTGACAAGTACTTTGATGTTGAAACTGATTTCCCTGAATGGTTTGTAGATATGTCTTACAGATTACGACATGATGCAGCAAAGTTTTACGGTATTTATAGGGATAATAAACTTGTTTCAGGAGCGTTTTCTTTGTTTGAAACCGAAAACACCGCTGTTATTTCATCTGTTGTAACTGAGGAAAATTACAGGTGTAAAGGTTTCGGTGAGGATGTTGTTAAATCATTACTGAATGCAAATAAGGATAAAAATGTTTATGTTTTTACAGAAAATGATAAATTAAAAAAATGGTATGAAAAAATGGGTTTTGTGCCAGATAAAATGTGGAGTGAAATTGAAAATGTATTATAATTTTAAAATCAGCGATAAAGTTCTCAGTGCCTCAGAAAAAGCTATTGCAAAATCAACAGATGCTTTTTCACGAATTGAAAAAAATACTGAACAGAATCAGATTAAGGTTCTTTCTGCTTTTACTGAATTCGGCATCAGCGAAAGTCATTTTGCAGGTTCAACGGGATACGGCTATGGCGATAGAGGCAGAGAGACAATTGATAAACTTTTTGCAAAATGTGTAGGTGCTGAGGATTCAATTATCAGACACAATTTCACTTGCGGAACTCATACACTTGCAGTTGCACTTTTTGGTGTGCTCAGACCGGGTGACACAATGCTTTCTGTTACAGGTACTCCTTATGATACAATTCACAGTGTTATCGGTCTTACTGAAGAAAAAGGACAGGGTTCACTTAAAGATTTTGGTGTGAACTATATGCAGGTTGCGTTGAACGAAGAAGGCAGACCTGACCTTCCGGCAATTGAAAAAGCGCTTAAAGAAAACAGTATCAGAATGGTTTATATTCAGCGTTCACGCGGTTATTCATTGAGACCTACGCTCAGCGTCGCCGAAATAAAGGAGATTATTGACCTTACAAGAAGGTGCAGCAACGCAATGGTAATGGTTGACAACTGTTATGGTGAATTTGTTGAAACAATTGAACCAGGTGATGTTGATTGTGACCTTTTTGCAGGTTCGCTTATAAAAAACGCAGGTGGCGGTATTGCAAGAACAGGTGGTTACATAGCAGGTAAAGAGGAGTTTGTTGAACTTTGTGCTTACAGAATGACTACTCCCGGACTCGGCAGAGAAGTAGGTGCTACTCTCGGTCAGAACAGAAATCTTTACATGGGACTTTTCAATGCACCACATGTTGTTGGTGAAGCTTTAAAAGCAGCCGTATTTACCGCATCTCTTTTTAGTGAATTCGGTTTCGGTGTTACTCCGGGTATCAACGAATCGAGACATGATATTATTCAGGCTGTAAAGCTTGAAAAAGAAGAAAACCTTATTGCATTCTGTCAGGGGTTGCAGAAAGGTGCTCCCATAGATTCAACTGCGGTTCCTGAACCTTGGGATATGCCCGGATATGACAGTAAAGTTATTATGTCTGCAGGTGCGTTTATTTCAGGGGCATCAATTGAACTTTCGGCTGATGCTCCTCTCAGAGAACCTTTTGCCGTGTGGATGCAGGGCGGACTTAATTTCCACAGTGCAAAACTCGGCATAATGCTTGCTGCGGAGGAAATGAATAAAAGGGGACTTCTTTAATATGTATAGATATGACGGTATAACAAGTGATTCGTTGTTTCTTCTTGCGAGAAACAGATTCGAAAATGATAAAAATTTTTACGAAGCACATAAAGCTGAAATAAAGAAGAGTGTAATAACACCCTTGAAACAGATTATTGAAGCTCTTCTTGATGATATGTTTTCATATGATGAAAAAATGGTTCTTATTCCTTGGAAAATGATTTCCAGAGTAAGACGTGACACAAGATACTCTAAGGATAAGTCACTTTACAGAGAAAATCTTTGGATTATGTTTATGAGGGATAAAAAAGCGAATCCTTATATCCCTTGCTTCTGGTTTGAAGTTTTTCCGGACAGATATACTTGCGGTGTAGGAACATTTTATACAAATGCAAGTTATCTTTCAATTTACAGAGAAAAAATTCTTGCAGAGCCTGAAAGATTCAGAGAAGCATTAAAATCATGTGAAAAAGCAGGGGCAAAACTCAGTCTTGAATGTTATAAAAAACTGAAAGACGGTGACTGTCCTGATGATTTAATTCAGTTTTATAATGCGAAACAGTTATATTTCAGATGCGATTATTTCGATATAAGAAAACTTGAAACAAAAGATTTTATTGAAGAAATCAGAGAAAATTATAAAGCATTTTATCCGCTTTACAGTTTTTTGCTTGAGGTTACTGAGAAGTATATAACATTAAACGGAGGAAACTAAATGTTACTTGAAGAAAAATGGGCATCTTTTAAAAGCGGTTCAGATGTCAGAGGTGTAGGTGTAAGATCAGGGCAGGACAGTCCTCTGTATTTGTCAGATGAAATTGTAGAGAGAATAACTTGCGGTTTTGTTGAATGGCTGAGAAAAAACAGGAATGATGATTCTGAAATTACTGTCGCAGTAGGAAGAGATACGAGAATTTCCTCCTTGCGTATTAAAGACAATGTTATTAGTGCTCTTGTGAAAATGGGTGTTAATGTTTATGACTGTGACTATTCTTCAACACCTGCAATGTTTATGACGACTGTTAACCTTGATTGCACAGGCTCAATTGAAGTTACTGCAAGTCATCACCCTTACGATAAAAACGGTCTGAAGTTTTTTACAAGACTTGGCGGGCTTGACGGCGGAGATATTAAGGAAATACTATATTTTGCGCAGGAAAATCAGTTCATATATGCAGAAAAATTCGGTGTAGTAACTGAATATGACCACATGAAAATATACGCTGAAGGTTTGCGTAAAATGATTTGTGACGGCGTAAATGCTACCGATTATTCAAGACCATTGAGAGGTTTCAGAATTGTAGTAGATGCAGGTAACGGTATCGGCGGATTTTATGCAACAAAAGTGCTTGCGCCTCTTGGGGCGGATGTCAGAGGAAGCAGATATCTTGACTATAACGGAATGTTTCCCAATCATGTGCCGAACCCTGAGGATGCAAAGGCTATGCAGTCCATATGTGAAGCAGTTGTTCAGAATGATGCAAATTTAGGTGTAATTTTTGATACAGATGTTGACAGAGCA
>JAZOAY010000149.1:0-9836 GCA_045595725.1 Acutalibacteraceae bacterium
TCTTCGGTGACCTTACAGGTGACGGCGTTATCGACACATACGATACAGCAAGACTTGCAGCAATCGCAAACTTCGATATTGAAATCGAAGAAGGCTCAGCAGAAGCTATTGCAGCAGATATCGCTGAAAATGACGGTGTTGCAGATACATACGACCTTGCAAAACTTTATCAGGTTGTAAACGGCGATGCAACAATTTCACAGACAATTTAAGAACCAAACACAAGAAGAGACTGTCCCATTGGACAGTCTCTTTTCTTGACTAAATCAGTATTTCGTGATATTATTCTGTTAAAATCTATCGGAGGAAAAAAGCATGAAAAATATACAAAAGATACTTCTCGCAGTACTTTCACTTGTTTTTGTAGCAGTTGTAATAATCATTGTAGTTGTAAAAACTGACAAAGATGAAAAAACTACACAACATCAGAATACAACTCAATATACTATTTCAGGAGAAAACGGTAATTCACAGGCAGAGAATAATACGATTTTTTCACAACAGACCAATCAGAACAATACGCTTAATAACGAAGATGTCATTGAAAACACAATGGCTTCTGATAAGCAGAACAGTTCAGCTTCATCAAATAAAACTGATACCAATAGCACTCAGACATCAAAAAAATATGATTTTTCAGATTCTGAAGTTTTAGAATCACAACGTTCTTCTTTTGGTGACACCAAACTCATTTCAGCAAAATATAACGGTGAAAAAATTTATCTCTTTGAAGCAACTGTTGATAACAGAAAGTTTTATTATGAACTCCCCGGTCACTACAATATCGAAAATATTTATTATGCAAATGTGGATGGATTTTACGGAGATGAAATAATTATACATTCTGATACAAGACAATATGGCATTTATGACAATGTTGTTTTAAAAATAACAAAAGACGGAATCCTTCCACTCCTGGATAAAGAGCAAATGCTTGATTTTCTGATGAGTTATAACTCAATATTAAAAAAAGACTTTAACGTAGAAATAATAAACTCATACACCGGCATAAAAAAGACTGTCAATGTATATGGAATAAATGAAGAAAATTATGATGAAAGCTATTGGAATTCTGACGGTTCAATTGCAGAAACAGATTTAAAAGACCGAGTGTGGTTTTATGATTTTTATTATTCTTTTGTCCCAAATGATGTTGATACTGATGGTTTATATGAACTGATATGCTCACAAAAAGCAAGCCTCGGTGCCTACAATTCCATAATAGGACACACCGTAACAACTCTTAAATACAATATTGAAACAAAAGAATTTGAAGTGATGAAAACTGAATTTTATCCTGAATAGAAATAAAAATTATCACCTGAAAGTTATTTGAAACTTTCAGGTGAATTTTTATGATACTACTACATTTATCGGAATTTCATAAGCGCCATATGCCCAGCAATTTGCGTTCTGGACAGTAACCTTTGCCATTACAGTATCTCTGCCTGTTTTTCCGTTGTAACCTTTCATATCCACAACAGCATAAACAGCGTCAGCGTCAAGGTTATTAACCGCATTTTCCGCACCGTAAACTGTTACCCCTTTAATTGTAGATGACACATCAACGAGGGAAACTACACAATTTTTTGGAACATTAGTAAACGAAATTCTGCTTTTGTCAATGTCAAATTTCTTTGATGATGCCTCAAAAACATTTACAGTAACAGTAATTTCGTCAATTTCATCAAAAACTTTCAGATTTGTTGAAAAATCATCTTTGCTGAACTTAAATACATTTCTGCCGGCTTTAATTGATGAAAAATCAATTGTTCCCACAGAAATGCTTTCCATTGAAGATACAACATCTTCCGCTGCACCTATATTCAATGTTTCAGGGGAAATACTGATACTTTCAATGAAATCCCTGTAATTCTCAGGAGTATTTGAAAACTCAATCATAGTGGCAAATTCAGCTTTTTTCAGCACGGGAACAGTTATCACAACAGGCGCCTCATCCTTAAGCTGAACATAGTTGACTTTGTTTCCGTAATTATCAACCAAATCAATAACCGCATTGAAATATGCAGTTTTTTCCAAAGATTTTGTCTCATATTTATCTTCGTCACTGACTTTTGCAAAGATATTATCCTTGTCAATTCTGTTGACCTGCGTTGCTGCGCCGCACACAGTAACAGTTGTAGAAGAAAGTACAGGACCATCCACATAATAACCCTCAGGTATTAAGTCTTCGGGAATTTCCTCTGTTTTCAGGTCAATCTGAATTTCCTTGTACGCGTCAAAATAAACTTCTACTTCTTCGCTCGAAAGTGAAATAATTTCATAATCAGCATAAGGATCGTTTTTAGTGGGAACAAGTTTCAGAGAATGAGCACCAACTGAATCCACATAGTTGAGATTAGCGGTAACCGTTATATCTTCGGGAGAAATATCCCTTTGTGTTATTGAATATCTTTTTCCTTTAACCGTTACATCTACTGTATATTCTTTTTCCGTAAACGGTTGCAAATCAAGTTTTTCTGCAGTTGTGTTTTCAAGGTTTATCTCAACGGGAACATCCTGTATTCTATAAGTTGTTTCCGGACTGAATTCCATAACGACAACTATCCAGATTATAAATGCTGCAATAAACGAGAAAACCGCAAGATATCTGTTATTGTAAAACAATTTATGGAAAAACGGAATTTTTCCTGTTTTAGCCTGATTATTTCTTTTCATCAAACATACCTCCCATTCTGTTTTTGGTAAATTCAATGAAAGATTCTACAGTACCCTTTTCCTTTTTGTCGCCTGTCAATGCTTTAATAAGAACTTTTTCAAGTTCATCAGGTGTAAGATTGCGAACAAGATTACCCTTTTCCGCAACGGAAATAATACCGGTCTCCTCACTTGTAACTACAAGAACCGCATCACTTTGCTCACTCATACCGATTGCTGCTCTGTGACGTGTGCCTAACTCTTTATCCACATTGTTACTCTGTGTCAGAGGAAGAATGCATCCTGCAGCATAAATTCTGCCTTCACGCACAATTGCTGCACCGTCATGAAGTGGTGAATTCGGGAAAAACACATTACCGAAAACCTGCTCTTTTGCTGCAGCATCAATAACTGTACCGGTTTTAATGATCTCACCCAAAAGAGTTTTTCTTTCAAAAACAGTGAGTGAACCTGTTTTACTTTCGCTCATGGTCTCAACAGATTTTACAAACTCAGAAACCGCTGTTTTGATTTTTGCATCTTCTTCATTATTCTCGCCCTTCACAAAAAACCTTTTCGCAAAACTCTTAAATCCGTTTCTGCCTGCAGTTTCAAGAGCATGTCTGATTTCGGGACTGAAAAGAATAATAAGAACAAGAATAAGATTAGAGAAAAGAGTTTTGAAAATATATTCACTTGCCTGCATTTCAAGCAACATTATCACACCGAATGCAACAAGAACAAGCAAAAGACCTTTTATAAGCTGAAAAGCTCTTGTATCACGAAGAAGTTTAATTGCCTGATATATGATAAATGCAACGAGAAGAATGTCCAGCAAATCCGTAAATCCGAAGGACAGAAAAACATTCTTCAGTTTTAATGCATAATCTGAAACTGTTTCCAAGAACATAACTGTTAACTCCTATAATTTTAAAAATCATTTATATAATATCATACTTTTTTTGTTTTGGCAATTTTATTTACACATTTGATTAAATAATCTGCATCATTTTTTGTATTAAACACAGAAAATGACACTCTTGCAGTACCTTTTGAGGCAGTTTTATAAAAATCATGTGCACAAGGATTACAATGAAATCCGCCTCTTACAGCAATATTTTCATGTGCAAGTAATGATGCAGTTTCTTCACCTGAAAGATAGCCGATATTAAAGGAAAGAATCGGTACAAACTTTTCTCTTTCATAATTGTTATACACAATTACTTTATCTGAATGAAGAAAGTTTCTGAAAATCAATTCAGTCAGTTCGCATTCATGACAACGGATATTACTTATTTTTTCATTCTTAACAAATTTTACACCTTCACCAAGTGCAAGTATACCGCTTATATTCTGTGTTCCGCTTTCAAACCTGTCAGGTAAAAATGTTGGTTGAAGAAAGTTTTTACTTTCACTCCCCGTTCCGCCTTCCATAAGCGTTTCGGGATTACAGTTTTCAGACAAAATCAAAATGCCTGTTCCTGCAGGACCGTAAAGACTTTTATGACCCGGCATACATAGACACGAAATATTATCGCGTTTCATGTCTATATCAATTACACCAGCTGCTTGCGCTGCGTCAACAATAAGAGGGATTTTATATTTTTGTGCCAATTTCCCGATTTTTCTCACAGGCAGAACATCACCAAAAACATTTGATGCATAAGTGCAGACAATAAAACTTGTATTCGGTCTTATTTTGCTTTCAAAACTTTTGACAGTTTCTTCATCATTTTCATAAACTTTTGCCATGTCAAAATCGAACTCACCTGACATTTTCAGTTTGTTAAGCGGTCTCATTACAGAATTATGCTCAAGACATGATGTCACAGCATGGCCGCCTTTTTGTGCCAGACCCTTAATTGCAATATTCAAAGCGTGAGTACAGTTGAGTGTAAAAACCACATTTTCCTCACTTTCAGCACCGAACATTTCTGCAAGAAGTTCACGTACTTTATGAACTTTCAGGGCAGTAACACTACTCATTCTGTAACCGCCTCTACCGGGGTTTGCTCCGTAATAAACAGGAGCATTACACAACATCTGACGGACAGAATAAGGTTTCGGATAAGTGGTTGCGCTGTTGTCAAGGTAAATCATAGCCGTTCACGAACTTCGCCCGTACCGAGAAATTTCACATGATTTCTTCTGAGAATTTCTTCTGCATGACTTAAATCTCCGTTAATCACAACAGAATAACCGCAACCTTCTTTTTGGTAAGAATTCATGTTTCTTACCACCTGAGCATAAATACCGTTTGCATTGAGAACATTTTTAACTTTTATCGCATGTGTCACAGAATTCACTTTTATATATGCTCTGCTCATTTTATCACCTCATTTCCATATTACATAATATGAAAAGAGGTACGTTTTGTCCTATTTTTCAATAAGCACTACTGCATGTGCTGAAATACCAAGACCTTCCCCGGTAAAGCCCATTTTTTCTTCTGTTGTGGCTTTTACGCTTACATCATCAATATCAAGGCCACAGCTTTCAGCAATATTTGCCCTCATTTTGTCAATAAATGGGGCTAGTTTCGGTCTTTGAGCAATGACCGTTGAATCTATATTAACAATTTTATAACCCTTTTCTGCGAGCTTTTCAACGACAACTTCAAGAAGTTTACGGCTGTCTGCACCAAGGAAACGGTCATCATTATCGGGAAAAAGTTTTCCTATATCGCCCATTGCTGCTGCACCGAGAAGTGCATCACTTATTGCGTGAAGAAGAACATCAGCATCAGAATGACCGAGAAGACCTTTTTCAAATTCAATTTCAACTCCACCGAGAATAAGTTTTCTGTTTTCTGTTAATTTGTGTACATCATATCCGTGACCGATTCTCATAATGTTTCTTCAATCTCCTTTACAAGTAATTTGTATTCATCTCTCGTCATAAAAACATTGAGCATTTCAACAAGAGCGTTTGTTGAAAGTTTTGAAGGAAGAGTTGCTTTCTTCAAAAGGATTTGTCTTTTTTCTGTACAATTATTTTTTCCGAAAAAACCGTCTTCGTATAAATCTAATTTAGTTATTGGTTCAGAATTCTTTTCATCCGTTTCATCAGCAATTACCCCTGCCCTTTCAAGTGCATTTACAATTGCTTCATTTGGCACACCCTCAACACCGAGAAGACCTTCAGCAGAAACTTCTGATTTTCTTTTTTCTTTGCCTGAAAGTTCAGGAATAAAAGCATGTTTAATGTATTCTTTCTTTATACTTCCGCCAAGAAACGAACGTATCATCAGTCCCGCGGAATCGCTGTCCGTGAGAATGAGAATGCCTCTTTTTTCTGCAAGGTTTCTGATAAACTTCTGTTTTTCTTTATCTTTGAAAATTCCGAAACCGTCTGTCGTAATTATAGGTGCATCAATAATTGATGAAAGTTTAATTTTATCATACTTTCCTTCAACTATGACTGCTTCTTTTATTTTAATCATTACACGTTTACCCTTTCGCCGTTGGCAGCAAGAATAAGTTTTACAATTGTTTCTTCAAGAATAAGAGTTTTGTTTATTGCTGAACTTTTAAGTTTCGTATCAGCAGAAGCAAGAATATCAAGACAAATTCTTATAGCGGAAATATCTATCTTTGATGCATCTCTTGCCGCATTCGTGAGTCTGAATGCTCTGTTCTGATAATTATAAAATTTTGCTGCACCGTCAGGTCTTTCCCCTGCTTCAGAAAAAACTTTTGCTCTGTAAATATCGACATAGGCATTAATTAGCTGACTGTTGATGTTGACGGGTTCTTCTTTCTGTGCAATAAGAGTTTTCAGCACTTCAAACGCTTTTTCATTTCTTCCCTGAATAATATCTGTTGCAAGGTCAAACACTCTTGCAGAAACTGAACGTACAGCAAGAGCGTCAATTGCCTCTTTTTTTATTTCGCTTTTATCAGCATAAAAACAGAGTTTTTCAAGTTCATTGAGAAGATTATTCATATCATCTCCCACAAGGTTAATGAGATACTCTGCATTCTGTGAAGACAAGATACATTCTCTTTTTGATGCACCTGAAACAAGAAGTTTTACAAGTTGGGAACGAGTTTTTTTATCAAGACAAATTACACTTCCGTATTTATTCATCATTGCAACTGTCTTTTTCCATTTATCGTTTTTCTTTACATCAACTTCTGTATTCTGCATCCAGAAAAGAAGAATATTTGTTTCAGGTATATCAGAAATTATTTCTTCAATCTGTTTTTTGTCACTTTCATTTGCTTTGTCAAACTTATAGTCTTTCACAACAACACAGGCATGTTCATCCATCATGGGAAGAGATTCACAGCATGATGCAACATCATTGAGAGATAAATTATCACCGTCAAAAACATGAAGATTGAACATGGCAAAATCTTTTTTGACAGATTTTTCGATAATCTTCCCTGCATAAAATTCTTTCAGATAAGGTTCATTTCCGTAAATAAAATACAGGTTTGAAAACTCATTATTTTTAATATGAAGTTTTAAATCATTTTCAAAAATCTCAGCCATTTCTTTTCTCCTGAACTAAAATTGGTTTTATATATGTAGAATTATTCATTGTTGTGTAAATTTTTGCAGCGGTTACGGGGTAAGAGACCTGATAACCGCATGAAATTATATATTCTTTGGTTGAAGAAAAATCTGTCTTATAACTGCCTGAATACATTGTAACATAAACATCAGGGTTAATACAAGAAGAAGGAAGATTTTCTTTATTCAGACTTCCGTAAAAATTAATGAGAATTCTTTTGTTACCAACTCTTAAAAGGGCAAAAGACGTATCTTTTTGAGTGTAATAATCTATTTTAACTTTTCCCAGAAAATATTCTGCCTGTACAAAATCAGCAGAAACTGAATTATTACATATCTGAGAAAATTTATATTCTGCTGAAGTAACAACCTTTTCTATATCAAAATAATCTTTTAGTCTGTATGCACCTGCAACAAGCGAAGCACTTTGATTTACCGGCAGATACAATGCTTTGATTTTATTTACGCCTCTGAACGAAAGATGTTTAGTAATATTATTTATTGCACCGTATTCATCTGAACACGCAAGCATTACCGCTTCTTCACTATGAGTTAACGTTACGCACATCCCCTCACCCACATCAATAACCGAAAACTCCACAACGTTGTCCTTATAAAGCATAGGAATATAATTTGAAACTAGCAGCACAGGCATCAACAATGCAAGAAAAACAGCAAGTTTCTTTTTCTTCTCCATTGAAGAAAACACAAGTAACAGTATTATGAGTGTAATCAAAAATAAAAGAATGTAATTTTCTATTGTCGTCACATTTCGGTAAAACATATCATATTTTGATAGTTTGTCTATAACCCATAAAATAAATTTTGAAACAAGTATTGATGTTCCCAAAGAAACTTTACCTGCAAAAAATCCGGGAATGAACGCAAGAACAACTGTTCCTGCACCGCCTGCAACCATAGCAAGTGTACAAAGTGAGGAAATAAAAAAGTTTGAAATTACACTCAGGAATGAAAATTTTATTTCGTAAAGAACTGACACAGGATAAGTAAACAACTGAGCAGAAAGTGACACAAGTACAAGTGACACCGAATTAAATATAATTTTTCTTAAAAACTCATTATTAATTCTTTTGAGCTTTTCTTTCACAAAAGAAAGTACATATTCATTCATCAGAAGTATACCGAAAACAGATGAAAAGGAAAAAACTGTACCTACATTGTAAATCGAAAGAGGATCAATAATACACAACACAAGCGCTGCAATACCCAGACTATTCAACGCATCAGGCTTTTCACCGAAAATTATTCCGAGATAAACAATTGTCATCATAGCACTTGCTCTGATAACAGAAGGAGTAAATCCTGTGAAAACAATAAAGAAAATCAGAAAAATTATTGATGCAATTGATGAGATTTTTCTTGTCAGAAATCTTTTTAAAAACCAATAAACAAAACCTGACCATATTGCAACATGAAGTCCTGAAACAACAAGTATATGTGATGTGCCGGTTATACGGAATTTTTCAATAAAATTCTGACTCATCAGGGTTTTATCTCCCATTGTAATCCCTGCGATAAAGCCACCGATATTATTAGGCAAAAGTTCTGCTATCGTATCAAACAACTTATATCTAAATGAGAGGATATAATACACGAAAGGTTTATCGTTGTTTTCATAAGCTTCAAGAGAATTATGTACAACAGAACCTGTAAGACAGATATTTTCTGCTTTATAAAAACGCATGGCTCCTTCATCATAAGAAGTTACTTTGTACAGATTTGCTTTAAGTTTCACTTTGCTGTAAAGTTCAGTATTTTCAGGAATTTCCGATGAATTCACAATGATTTTGATATTGACTTCTTCTCCGTTAATTTTATCTGTTTTTATACACAGTTTATGCTTGTTATCTTTAATGTACGGTCTTTCACATATTACACCTTCAACAGTTACATTTCTTCCTGAAAAATACTGTTCATTTGTACGGTAATTTGTATCTGCTACTCCGAAAATGAGACTTGCACACAAAACAGATGATGCAAAAACAGCAAAAAATTTCAGTTTCTGTTGTTTCAGAAACACAAGAAAGACCGCTACAAGGATTACAGGCAGTAAAATTACTGATTTTTCATAACCAAACCTCGATATAACGAGGATGGTCAGGAAAAATATTCCACCTATAACCCCAAGCGGTCTTTTGTCCATTCAATTCAACTCCAATTATTCCGACAAGTAAATTACTTTACACCAATCAACCTGCTGGCCATGTAAAGTTTCTTCCGCCCATAAGGTGAAAGTGAAGATGCTTTACAGTCTGTCCGCCTGCTTCACCGATATTTGTCACAACTCTGTAGCCATCTGCTGAAATGTTATTTTCTTTTGCAAGCAGAGCTGCAACTTCAAAAATATGAGCAACAACTGCACTGTTGTCTTTATTGATTTCATCAACTGAAGCAATGTGCTCTTTAGGAATAATGAGAATATGCACAGGTGCCTGAGGGTCAATGTCATGAAATGCATAAACAAGCTCATCTTCATAAGCCTTCTTTGACGGAATTTCACCTGCTGCTATTTTACAGAACAAACAATCCATAATTAAATCTCCTTATTTTGCCAGTGAAGAAACAATTGCTTCTACACCTGCGATTGCATCTTCAGCTTTTGAAATATCTTTACCGCCTGCCATTGCGAAATCAGGACG
>JAZOAY010000150.1:0-20806 GCA_045595725.1 Acutalibacteraceae bacterium
TGTATTTTATTCTGTTTTGAATATCCATTTTTGAAAATTCCAGAAGTTTGGAATATACCTTTTTTGGTGTTGAAAGGTGACGGATTCGTATTATTTGCAGGGGATAAGAAATAATCTGCAAACCGTCTTCACCCATGAGCATAAAAGGTCTGGCTTTTTTCAAAACTTTCTTTCTGTTGAGACAGTTGGATGCTTTCGGTTCAAGTCTTTTTTTATTTAGTAAGGCATCATAAAAAAGGTACCGAACAGGAAAGAGTATAACATCAGTCCAAATCCAAAGTTCTTCTCCCGCTTCATTTGAGGGAAAGGAATAGACAGTCATATTTATGTTTATTGTGTCACCATCACTGAAGTTCTCAATACGATAAGCACATTCAGTAAAAAAATACATATCCCGCGCAAATTTTTCTGCAGCGGAAACAAACTTATCTGCTAATTTGTCTTTTAATTTAGTACTGTCCGACGGTTTGAATGGAGGCATCATAGGGGTCAGAATTAAATCAAAGCTTTCGTCTGTAATATCTACTGAAAATGCTTTTTCAGAACCATCAGTTTCTGAATAGAAATACCTTGCTCCTGAGCTGTCATTTATTGTGATTCTTACGCATCCGGGATGTCTTATTACAAAATTCAATCTTTTCATCTGTTGTAATCAAACTCACAATGCTTTAAAAATTCTCTTGCCATGAGAGTGGCACCCACCTGATTGGGATGAATTCTGTCCCAGGCAATGTAAGATGAATGACGGATTTTGCAGTAATCTTCATACATTTTCTGAAAATCAACAAAAATGCAACCGTATTTTTCTGCAAGTTCACGGCAGATTTCCACGTATTCATCCATTCTTTTTCTCATCATATCTTCTCTGAGAGGCTCCATTATGTACGGAGTGAGAATGAAAATGCCTTTAACATTGTCTTTTACAGATAAAATCATTTTTTCAACGTTTTCTCTGTATTCATCGGGATAAACGTGAAGGTCGGGCATAGCAGGGCAGTCGAACTGTCTCCATACATCGTTGATGCCGATACAGATTGAAACCCAATCAGGGTTTAAAGACACAACGTCCCTGTCAAAACGTGAAAGTAAATCACGGCTTGTGTTACCCGAAGTGCCTGAGTTTGTAACTCTTACTTTGATTTCAGGATAGTAAACTGCAAGCATGTTTTCAATAACTCTTACATAACTTCTGCCAACGTTGTCAAAAAGTCCTTCTCCTACAGGCTGTTCGCTTCCCATATCTGTAACGGAGTCACCTGCAAAAATAATTCTGTCCATATTTTCAAAAATCACTTTATTTTCCTTCTTCCATTATAGTTTCATATAATTTGTCAGCAAAAAGCTGGTGCATTTCTTTCACAGGATGATTTATTCTGTTTGCAAGGAGCAGGGTGGTGTCCTCTGTTTCAGAAAGCTTTTTCCATTCCGAATAACAGTCGCATACAGTTGCGCCAATTTCTTTTGCAAGGTTTACTGCTGAGTAAATATAATCATCCATTCTGCCTGAATTCTGATAATCTGCAGTAACTTTTGCATATTCAAGGTATTTTTCTGCGGTGTCATCTGCAACATAAGTGTTGAGCATGTTGGGAGTCATGAAAATTATGTTAACATTTCTTCTGATGCACTCAATAAAAATAGTTTTCAGAGAATCAAGATATTCTTCTCTGTTTCCGTTTACGTCGTTAAGACCGAAACAGACAATAACTAAGTCGGGATTGTGGTTGAAGACGCCATTTTCAAGCCTTTTCAGAGCAAAAGAAGCGGTTGTACCGCCGATAGCGGAACAAATCATATTAACGGGAATTTGGTTATTAAGAGTGTTCAGTTTTTTCTTCAACCTGTTCCAATAAACGCTTTCGTAGTCACAGTCGTCAATAATTGCCCCCTGAGAAATACTGTCTCCCAAAATCACTATATTCACAGGTCCGTATTTGCAAAGCCCTTTGTTATCAAGTAAAATTTTTTCTTTTACTTTCATCATTTCACCGCCTTTCTGTCATTATAACATCTGAAAGTGAAAATATCAACGGGATTGTAAATTATAATTTATCTGTGTGTTGATGACTCTGACGTGCCTACGGTAACAGGCTGCTCGGTTATTGCACCGTTATAAACAACTTGCTGTTCTGTGGTTGCAACTAATCGTTTACCCTCATAATTCATAACAACATAATCAATGAAATTATTTGCTTTCTTTTTACCGATAAAGAAATAATAATCTCTGTTCAGAACACGTACGGTAAGGTATCCAGCAGGGTCAACTATAAAGCAACAGTCTGTGATTTTGTAAGCCGGATATATGGGGTCAATTGTAAAATGAACTACAAAGTTTGAAGTCGAAACTACATATTGCTCTTCAAAAACAGGCAACTGTTTGTCGTCAAGAAGTTTTTCAAAAACCGCATTTTTTTCAATAGGCTTGTATTTTATTGCAGAGTAATCAGGAGTGTCATCAAGATTATACAATGATTTTGATATTGAGATATTTTCTTCAAGACTGAGTTTTTCAATGATTTCACCAAGAGTTCCGAATTTACAATTGGGATTTGTATAGACGAAATATTTATTGTTTTCTTCAAATTTCACTGCAACTGCACAAGTTTTGTCAATTGTTTTTATCGAAAAAATTTCTGCATCCTTTGTGTAGGTTTTCTGGTTGTACAGGTCAGTACCTTTTGCGGTTGTGTCAGCAATTTTTTTACCTAAAAGTGAAACTAATATTTCCGTATTAGTGTTTTCATATGTGTCATTCTCAAATTTTATATACGAATATTGTTGATTGACATCCAACTTTTTCCAGTAATCTTTTTCAAGAGGTTTGCAAATACCTTCTATTACTGTTGTTTCAAATTGGTTTCCGATTTCAGGAAAAATTTCTGTTACATTTTCTTCACTTGAAAGAATTTCTTCTACTGTTTCTGTTATTCCTTCTCCTGTTTCAGTTGTATTTTCTCCTACGGTTTTTACGGTTGTTTCTTCTTCAGAGATAAACTGTGACGATATGGCTTTACTAAGAGGAATTGCAATTGAGACAAGAATTGCAAAGCAGGCTACTGCTGCAATCCATTTGATTTTGATTATTTTACTTTTTTTCTTCAATCCGGGTCTTACTTCATTTATAAATTTATCTTCGATTTCATTCAAAGCATCAAGCAACTTTTTTTCTTTCATATCTGAACACCTTCCTTTTCTAAAAATATTCTGAGATTTTCTCTTGTTCTCATAAGACTCATTTTAACCTTGCTTTCAGTAAAATCATTTTCTTCTGCAATTTCTCTTATCGGCATCATATACCAGTATCTTTGCAAAAAGATTTTTCTGTTTTCTTTTGATAAAGTTTGCAGGAAACAGTTGAGATTTTCAATCAACTGCAGTTTGTCAACTTCATTTTCTGCAGATGATGGAGAGGGGATACATTCGTGCAATTCTTCGAGCACAAGTGATACAGTATTACTTCCTCTTTTCTTTGCAGATTTTTTATCAAGGATATCAAAGGCAAGGTTTTTTGTGATTTTGCCAAGAAAAGTTGACAATTTTTCAGGCTTATGGGGTGGAATGGAATTCCACGCTTTTATGTATGTATCGTTTACACATTCTTCCGAATCTTCTTTATTTCCGAGAATGTTGTGTGCTATAAAAAAACAATATTTTCCGTATTTCTTTTCACTTGCTTCAATTGCTTTTTCGTTTCTTTTAAAATACAAAGCAACAATTTCTCTGTCATCCATTATATAACCTCCTGCCTGAAATTTTTTAAAAGGCCTTTCACTCTGATACACGGAAAAACTTTTCTTTCGTCACTATTGTACCATAAATTTTTTTATGATAAAATATCCGAGAGGTGAAAAGAATGACATACGAAAACATTGTAAAAGGTGAATTTCTGTCGCGTCCCAACAGATTTATTGCAAAAGTTCTGATTGACGGAAATGAAGAAACGGTACATGTTAAAAACACAGGCAGATGCCGTGAACTTCTTACAGACAGAGCAGAAGTGTTTCTTTCTTTTTCATCAAATCCCCAAAGGAAAACAAAGTACGATTTGGTTGCTGTCAGAAAAGGCGAAAAACTTATCAACATGGACTCTCAGATTCCCAATGATGTTGCAGAAGAATATCTGAAAAAGGGAAGTTTATTTTCTGAAAAAGCAGTAATTAGAAGAGAAGTAACCCACGGAAAATCACGTTTTGATTTTTATATTGAAGATGGAGACGAAAAGATTTTTCTTGAAGTGAAAGGCGTAACCCTTGAAAATAAAGGCATTGCAATGTTTCCCGATGCCCCCACGGAAAGGGGAGTAAAACATATAAATGAACTCATTGCTCTTGCATCGCAGGGGTATAAAGCGTATGTACTTTTTGTAATTCAGATGGAAAATGTTTTTCTTTTTAAGCCCAACGATGTAACTCACAAAGCATTCGGTGATGCATTGAGAGAAGCAAAAAATTCAGGTGTGAATATTATTGCAATGAATTGTAAAGTCACAGAAAATTCGATTGAAATGTTAAAGGAAATTGAGGTGGAGTTATGAGAGATGTAGCAACGGCAGTTATTTTCAAAGAGGGAAAAATCCTTATCTGTCAGAGACCTCCCCATAAAGGCAATGCACTTAAATGGGAATTTGTAGGCGGTAAAAGAGAAGAAGGAGAAACCCTTGAAGAAACTCTTATCAGGGAATGTAAAGAAGAACTTGACGTTACAGTTGAAGTCGGTGAAAAAATTATGGACGTCGTTCATGCGTATCCTGATGAGACTTACCGTATAACAATTTTCCATGCGGAAATCACAGAGGGTACACCGAAACTCCTTGAACACGTTGATATGAAATGGATAAACCCGTGTGACATTGACACATATGATTTCTGTACCGCAGATACAGAAATTTTAAAGAAGGTCAAAGAGTTAGATGGTGAAGATAAATTATAGGGGACCTCTAAAAACTCCTTGCATTTTTAAGGGCGACCGAAACCGCGGATGCAAACCTATAAATTATAAATTTATACGTATATTGAATTGAAAATAAAATTGTGATATACTAAAATAAATAATATAATCAGTTGAGGTGGGTAAATGAAAAGGGTATTATCAATATTTTTGTGTATGGTAACTTTTGTTTCATGTTTTTCTCTTACGGTGTTTGCTGCTGATAAATTCAATTTAAAGGCAGAAACAGTATCTGCAACTTCCGTCAAACTTACATGGGATGAATATGACGGAGTCAGTAATTATCACGTTTACAGAAGCACATCTGAAACAGAAAAATTTGAGCAGATTGCCTCTGTGAGAAATGAAAAGTATACCGATAAAGAGGTTGATGACAACACGGTTTACTATTACAAGGTACGCGGTTCAACAGGTTCTGTTTTCAAGTCTTATTCAGAATATTCTGAAACCGTAAAAGTTCAGACACAGGAAAAACCTGAACTCAAGCTTAATAAAACCTATATCAAACCCGGTGCAGGGGAGACGTTTCAGCTTGAAGCTGCAAACGGTCTGAAACCTGTTTATTCTTCCGACAACATTTCTGTAGCAACAGTAGATGAAAACGGCAAAATTACCGCAATCAAAAAAGGTGTTGCAATTATTACTGCAGAATGTGGCGGTGCCGTTGCAAAGTGTGAAGTTGATGTAAGAAACACACCGAAAACCATAAGCCTCGGCAGAAAAACACTTACTTTAGGTGTGGGAGAAGTTTACAAGTTTGATATTTCATCAGACAAAGGTTCGGCTTCATATTCAAATAAATATGTTTCAAGTAAAGAAACTGTGGCAACGGTTGATGCATCACGTAATGTAACTGCACTCAAACCCGGTAAAACCACAATCACAATGACCTCATATAACGGTCTTACAACAACATGCGTTGTGACTGTTAAAAACGCACCTGAGAGCGTAAGACTTAATTATGAAACTGCAACAATTCCCATTGGTGGAACAGTTGACCTTGACAGTTTTGTTAATGACGGTGCAGGGGCATATCTGAAAAAATATACTACAGATAAACCTGAGATCCTGAAAATCGGCAAAGCAGGTCTTATCACCGGTCTTAAAGAGGGTGAGGGAGTTATAACTCTCACAACTTATAACGATTTGAAAGCAACTTGTAAGATTAAGGTTGTGGATGCACCTGAGAAGATAGAATACAGTAAAGAGAAAATTACAATCGGTGTTGGTGAAGAATACAAAAATGAAGTTGTAATCAAAGGCGGTTCTGATGCACACAAGGATACCCTTGAATATTTCACATCTGATAAGTCTGTTGCGATTGTTTCAACAAAAGGTGTAATCAAAGGCGTAAAAGCCGGTACTGCGGAAATTCTTGCAAAAACTCCGACAGGTCTTAAAGCAATATGTATAGTTACAGTTAAAAATGCTCCTGCCTCAGTTTCAATAAATGTAACAAAGAAAACTATTTTCCTTGCAGATACCTATAAACTCAAGGCAACATTGCCGAAAAATACGGCATCAATGCAGAATACTTGGACTTCAAGTAACCCTGAAGTTGCAACGGTAGATGAAAAAGGTGTTGTTACACCTCATAGTAAGGGTACAACAAAAATAACGTTTACTACCTTTAACGGAGTAAACGTTTCGAGTGAAATCAGCACGATGATTGTAAAATATAAAAAGGCATATACTGCCGCACAGGTAAGAAAAGATGTTGCTTTGCTTGCGGAAACTTACCCCGAACTTATTAACACAGAGGTTGTGGGACATTCTGTAAAAGGTTCTCCGATTCCACTTGTGAAACTCGGCAAAGGTGACAGAAAAGCACTTATCACGGCAGGTATTCATGCACGTGAATATCTGACTACTGCTTTTACAATGCGATGTATTGAAGAATATGCAGAAGCATACTATTCAAAAACAGGTAAATACGGCGGATATAACATGGTGGAAATGCTTGATGAATACACGTTATACATTGTGCCTATGATGAATCCTGATGGACTTGATATTGTTACAAACGGAAAGAAAACACTTTACGACAAGTCAAAGAAGGATATAAACTACAAGCGTAACGCAAATGGTGTTAACCTTAACAGAAACTTCCCCTTTGAATGGGATAAAATAACAACAGGTCACAATGTCAATGACGATGAGGCATACAGAGGAAAATCAGCAGCTTCAGAACCTGAAACACAGGCAATGATGACTCTCTGTGAAATTCACGATTTTGAGTGGATGTATTCAATGCACCTTTACGGTAACAATATTTACTGGAGAGACAAAGTAAACGGAGTTATCCCCGGTGACGAAGCATTGGTAAATAAACTGAACAAAGTCTGCGGATTTGTTATTTCTCCTTCATCTACCGATGTCAACAGTTATGGAGGAGGTTTTGAAAACTGGTTCAGACAGACTTATAAGAAACCCGGTTTCTGTGTTGAACTTGTTCCTCTTGATCAAAATTATCGTTATGAAATTGAAAGAACAAAAGATTTCAATAATCTTACAAATTGGTCAAAAACAAAATATGCTTTCATTCAGGGAATGATTTGACAAAAACCTCCTTAACAGATTTCATAATCTGTTAAGGAGGTTTTTAAAATACACTGTACACTACTGAATACTGATTTGCCTGACAAATCAGTATTTTACCGTTCCGTCGGGATTGAAAAGGGGAAGCTTTTCAAGGAAGATGATGTCATCTCTTTCTGCAGCAGCACCTTCTGCGAGGACTGCCATTCTGCCTACAATTTCACCGCCTGCTTTGTTTACAAGCTGTTCAATTGCCCAAAGAGATTCTCCTGTTGAAATAACGTCGTCAACGATGAGGATTTTTTTGCCTTTCATCATTTCTGCCTCAGCAGTATCAAGGTAGAGATGCTGAACTTTATCGGTTGTGATTGATTTCACTTCAACGTCAAAAACACCACTCATGTAAAGTTTAGGATATTTTCTTGCAACAAAATAAGTTTCGTCATTATTCTGTCTTGCAAATTCATGTGCAAGGGGAATACCTTTTGCTTCTGCTGTAATAACATAATCGTATTCAGGAGCTTTTTTGAGAAGGTCACGTGCGCATGCTTCCGTCAGCTGTGCTGCACCGAAAAGAATAAAAGCTCCTATGTAAAGATCTTCTGTGACTTCGCAAAGGGGAAGTGACCAATCAATTCCTGCAATATTCATTTTGTAATCCATAATAATACCTCTTTTGAATAATTCAAGGCGGAACCGAAACTGATTCCGCCCTTTGAAAAGTTTACTTATTTAGCACAGGGGAATGTTCCTTTTTCTGCACCGAGGATAAGTCCTATCTGTGCACCGATATGTCTGTTTTCATATGCGGCGCCGTTAATGAACCCTGCATCTGATTCAGAAACAAAGAGAGGAACATTAGCGTTTGTGTGACTACCTGATGTGAAATAATATGAATCATTTTCAGCATCGTATGTAATACCGCCTGTCTCATGGTCAGCGGTAACGATAACAAGTGTTTCACCATCTTCTTCCGCAAAATCAAGTGCAATTTCAATTGCGTTGTCAAATTCGTTAAGGCTCTTGATCATGCCTTCCATTTCGTTTGAATGTGAGTGTTTGTCAATACAAGCACCTTCAATCATAAGGAAGAAGCCGTCTTCATCCTGTGAAAGAATATCAATAGCTTTTTCTGTCATAGCTTCAAGGTGAGGAGTATCATGATTGTTTGTGATGTTCTTAAGGTCATCAAAATCAAACTGACCGAAAGACTGAGTTTTGCCGTCAAATGCCTCAAGTTCTGCTGCTGTATCAATGTATGTGAAGTCATTTGCGTTAGCAATTTCTTCGTTTATAATACCTGTAAATCCACCCCAGATAAGGTCGATATCAGATGCAAGCTGCTGCTCTGTGATGTCAACGTCGTTATCTCTTGAATATGTATGTGCACTGAATGCTGAGGGAGTTGCACCTGCAGTATAGTCAGTTGTAACAACGCCTACAGCTTTACCTAGGTCTTTGGCAACCTCTGAAACATTTTTAGGAGTTGCAAATGCTCTGCAGAAATCAAGAGCATAAGTCGAAACCATGCCGTTGATTGTTCTGATACCGCAAGCAAGAGCGGTTGCACCTGCTGCTGAGTCAGTTGTAACACCGAAAAGTGAGTTGGTTTTTGATTGACCTCTGACGGGCATTGCTTCCATGTTGAGCTCTTCAATGCTGAGAGCCTGCTTACCGCTTTTGAGATGATTTTCGCCCATGCCGTCACCGATCATGAGGATGACGTTTTTGTAAGTTTTATAGTCTTTGGAAGTTGTTTCAAGCCCGAAATGTCCTGTAATGTTTGCGAGAGTTGTAAGTGCTGCGATTATAATTGCAGCAATTTTCTGAAAAATTGCCATGAATTTTTCCTCCTTTAAAGTGATATTGTAGTTATTTTATCACACTAATTTTTTAATTGCAATACTTTTGCCCACAAAATGGAACAGAATGAATGCAATAAGGTTGACTGTAACAACACATGCACCTGTCTGCCAACCAAGTAAACATGCGGCAAAAAAGCCGATAACAAAGCAGACAAGGGATATAACAACAGAAGATATAAGTACACTTTTAAATGTTCTGAAAACTCTCATTGCTGTCATTGCAGGGAAAACAATAAGTGCGGAAATCATAAGTGAACCCATCATATTCATCCCGAGAACAACGGTAACTGCAGTGAAAATTGCAAGCAGCGTGTTATAAAGATTGGTGTTAAGCCCCGTGGCTTTTGAAAAGTTTTCGTCGAACGTTACGGCAAAAATTTTCGTGTAGAAGAAAACAAAAAGAATAATAATTCCGAAACTGAGAACAAGACTGAGGATAAGGTCAATATCGCCGATTGTAAAAAGTGAAGCAGAGCCGAAAAGACTGTTGCAGATGTCAGTACTTCTCTGTCCTGACATGTTGTAAAGAAGACTGCCCAAGGCTACGGCTCCTGTTGAAACAATGGCGATTGCCGAATCACCTTTTACTTTGCCTTTGTTACCTAATTTCAAAAGAAAAAAAGCGGTAGCAATTACAATAGGGATTGAAAAAATAAGTTTCATTTCACTCATGTTAAGAGCAGCTGCAATTGCAACTGCACCGAACCCTACATGAGAGAGTCCGTCACCAATCATGGAAAATCTTTTAAGAACCAGGCTTACACCTAAAAGGGAGGAACAGAGTGAAACGAGAAATCCTACAACCAAGGCTCTCATAACAAGGTTTATCATAAATTCACTTGAAAAAAGTTCACTGAAAGTCATCATTCTTTTTCGCCTCCCTTGAAAAATGAGGAAAAACCTTTCAAAATATAATCTTCTGTTTTTCCGAAGAAAAGAGGTTCATTGTGAAGATGGAGAATATGACTTGCATATTTTGTTGCGGCATCAATGTCGTGAGATATCATTATTATAGTGATGCCTTTGTCGTTGAGTTCTTTGATAATTTTGTACATTTCCTCAGTTACAACAGGGTCAAGCCCTGCAACAGGTTCATCAAGGAGAAGAAGTGAAGTTGTGGCACACATTGCACGCGCAAGAAGAACTCGCTGCTGCTGACCTCCGGATAAATCCTGATAAGAATGTTTTTTCAGATGTGAAATTCCAAGCAATTCCATGTTGGTCTTGGCAAGATTTTTTTCTGCGGAGGAATAAAACGGCTTCAGACCTCTTTTGCCTAAAGCTCCTGAAAGCACAACCTCCCACACGGAAGCAGGAAAGTCACGTTGTATATCTGTCTGCTGAGGGAGATAACCGATTTCGCTGTGTTTCACACAACAGAAATTTATTTCTCCCGAGACAGGTTTTATAAGCCTCAGAAGAGCTTTCATCAGCGTGCTTTTACCGCTGCCGTTTTCGCCTACAATACAAAGATAGTCTCCATGGTCTATTGTGAAAGATAAATTCCTGAGTACTGTCTTGCTGTCATAGGCAAGTTCTAAATTTTTACAGTTAATAAGACTCATTTCATTCACCTGTGGCATTTTTTAATAATGCGATTTTCAGATTCTCAAGGTTCTTTGTCATAAGAGAAATGTATGTTTCTCCATTTTCAAATTCTTCTTCCGTTACGTTGTGACATGAATGAAATTGAAGAATTTCTGCACCGGTTTCACGACTTATTGTTTCCGCGACCGTGCTGTCAGAAAATTCAATTGTGAAGACTGCAGGAATGTTTTTTTCTTTTACCTTTTCTATAAGGGAATTTATTGTTTTTATTCCTGCTTCTGTTTCAGTTGAACATCCTTCAAATGCAGAATAATAATTAAGACCGTAGTCTTTTGCGAAATTCAGAAAAGGAAATCTTTCTGCAAAAACAAGTGTTTTAAAATCTGTTTTGTTTATTACACTTTCAATTTCATTGTCAAGTGAGTTCAGTTTTTCAATATACAAAATGGTATTATCTTTGTAAATCTGTGCATTTTTTTTGTCAATCTCACAGAGCGTGTTACATAATTCCTTAACTATTACAACTGCATTTTTCGGTGAAGTCCATACATGTTCATCTTCGTAATCTTTTACAATTTCACAGAGGGCGAGACGTGTGTTTCCGTTTTCAGGAACATCTTTTACCCAATGGTCATCTTCTGAACCTGTGTAAATAAAAAGGTCACTTTCACTGACTGCGGCAATGTCTGAAAGGGAAGTTTCAAAGCCGTGAACTTCTTTTCCTGCGGGAATAAGAAGACTCAGTTCGATGTTCTCGGCACCCTTTGTTATTTCTCTTAAAAAATCATACTGAGGGAAAATGGTAGCTGTAATTTTCAGTATGTTTTCGGTGTTTTTATTTGTATTTTGTATACCGCATCCTGAAAAAATAAGCAGAATTGTAAGTAAAACCGGTAAAACTCTTCTCATTGTGAGACCTCCGTGAATTTGAATTTGAAATTCAAATTCATTATATAGATATATAGCCGATATGTCAATAAAAAAAGTAAATATATTTTACTAATATTTATTTAAAAGTATAGACAAAATTTATAAATTATGTTACAATTTTTCCATAAAAAATACAAGGAGGCTTGTTTTTTATGAACAAAGTTTTCAAAAGAGTCATTGCCTTTATGCTCGTTTTAGCGATGAGCTTTGGCGTTGTGTCGCAGGTTCTTGCGGCTGACAGCACAGACCCCGTTGAAGTTGTTTCCGATTTAAATGAAGCAGCAGACACTCTTACAACAGGTAAACAGGTGCCTGTTATCATTATCCATGGTATTTCACAGATTGATACTGTTATCATGGATGAAAACGGAAAACCTCTTAAAGATGATGCAGGTGAAGTAATCACAGGCTGGCCTTTGACAGTTGATGTCAAAGAACTTGTTCTTACGATTCTTTTCCCTGTTCTTCTCACTCTCATCACACAGCATGACTTTGCTTCAAAAGCAGGATATAAAGCTGCATGTAACGCTCTTAAATATAATGCATGTGACCTTAACGGTGACCCTGTTTATCCTACTTTTGTAGACAGACAGTATTGTTCAGTAGGTGACATGGACCAGGAACATAGAGACATCGTTTACGATGCAGTTCCTTTCCAGGATGTTGCAAAAGAAATCGGTGAAGATAATCTTTATTTCTTTGCATACAATTCATCAGGCGATGTTACACAGATTGCACAGGATCTTAACGATTATATTGAAATGGTTAAGAAACAGACAGACTCAGAAGAAGTAAGCCTTGCTCCTATCAGTATGGGTGGTACAGTAGTAACTGCATGGCTTGAAATGTTCTCAGGCAGATACGACCTTTATGAAGATAACTACGACAGCGTTCACAAAATCGTTTTCGTTATTGCTGCTCTTGACGGTTCTGCAATTCTCGGTGACCTTTTTGTAAATGATACTCTTCTTAATAATGATGAATTCCTTTATACAAGACTTCTTCCTGAACTCCTTGATGAAGAATGGTATGCATATCTTCTCAATATTGTTCTGAGAATACTTCCGCACGATGTTCTTGTTTCAGTTGTTGATTCGATTTTTTCAGGAGCAAAGGATACACTTGTAGGTAACTGCACAATTTTCTGGGCACTTATTCCAAAAGCGAACTTTGACGAGTCTTATGAACTTTATTTCAAGGATAAAGGCCCTGAATACGACACAATCAGAACGAAAGTTAAACTTTATAACACAGCACAGAAAAATCTTCAGACTAATATTAACAGACTTATGAGTGATGAATTCGGCGGTATTGTACATGCTATCTGTTCTTATGGTCTTCCTCTTTATACCGTCGGTTCAAGTTCACTTTACATCAATGCAGACTCAATCATTCACTCAGCATCAACAAGCCTTTTCGCAACATTTGCAGATCTTGGCGAAACACTTCCCGTTGATTATGTTGCAAAGAATCCTGTATGTACAGATCCCACACATAACCATATTTCTCCCGATAAGGTAGTTGACGCTTCAACATCATATCTTCCTGAAACAACATGGTATATACAGGGACTTAACCACGAAAGAACAGGCAGAAGCGACTCTGTTATCAATTTTGCAGGTGTTCTTCTTAAAGACGATACAATCAAGGATGTACATTCAGACCCTGAAAACTATCCCCAGTTCAACGGTTCAAGAATAACTAAAGACCTGAGACTCCATGACATCCCCAATGCAGAAAAAGCTCTTGCAGAAAATACAACAATGACAGAAGCACAGAGAGCAGAACTTCAGGCTGCCCTTGATGACTGTAAGCTTATGCTCACAGAAACAGTTGTTGATACTGTAAAGAGCGAAAACAGAATTCAGAGACTCAGAAATGCACTTATCGACATCGGTGTTTACGGTGCTCCCGAAGAGCCTAGCGAAGCAGCCGGAGTTGCCCGTGAAATTTTCAAATGGCTTTCAGACACAGCTTATAAGAGCTGGGGTACAAAAGGTTTCAGCGAAGTTCTTTTCGGATGAGCAGAAAACGAACGGTAATTTTTGATACCGATTGGTGGACAGATTGTGACGACTGTGTTGCGCTAAAACTTCTTCTGATGTCAGAAGAAACAGAACTTATCGGTGTTAACATTAATGCGTTTATGGAAAATTCCCCTTACTCTGTTGAGTTGTTTCTTACTCAATACGGTAGGGGAAACATTCCTGTTTCTGTGGATAAAAACGCAACAGATTTTAAAGATGCTCCTCGCGAAAGTTATCAGGAAGCAATTATACATCATTTTTCAGACGGCAATTTTAAATCTTCCGATAATTACGAAACTTCGGTTAAATTTTACAGAAGACTTCTTGCTTCTCAGAATGAAAAGACCGATATTATTGCGGTAGGTTTTCAAAATTCAATTGCAGACTTACTTCTCAGCGAAGGTGATGAATTTTCACCTCTGAGCGGAGTTGAACTTTGCAAAGAAAAAGTAGGAAAACTTTGGGCAATGGCAGGAAAATGGAATGAAAACGGTGGCAGAGAATATAACGTTGCCAACGGTAAGCGTTCCATAAAAGCGGCAGAGATAATTTCTGAAAAATTTCCCTGTCCAGTAACTTATCTCGGTTTTGAAGTCGGAGAGAGTGTTGTGTCGGGCGGCAGTGAAGTTATCGGAGATGAAAGTGATGTGCTTTGGGTTTCGATGAACGCACACGGTTCAGTTAAAGGCAGAAGTTCATGGGACCCTATGACTGCGTTGCTTGCCGTTATCGGTGATGAAGAAAAAGCAGGATACGACAAAGTTTACGGCAAATTTACTTTTGATGAAGAAGGACGAAACTATTTTGTTCCCGATTTATTATCAGACAGATGCTTTGTTGTTAAGAAGTATGATGATGCATATTACAGCAACAAAATAAATGAGCGTATTTCTTGCAAATAAACATTATGTATATTTCCCGAAAGGGTAGTATAAAAAGCAAAAACAAAGGAGATTATTATGAAAAAGATTATTGCAATTGTTCTTTCACTTTGCGTAATTCTCGGTTGTGCGGGCTTTGCTATGGCAACAGACGGTGAAATCGTCAGAGATTATGAAGTGTCAGACAAAATCAAAAACGTAAGTGTAACAATGGCTGCTGACCCCACAACACAGGCAGGTATTTCATGGCACACAACAGAAGATGCTGCAACTGCAGTTCAGTTTGTGGCAGCAGACAAATATGAAGGCACATTTGACGGTGCAAAAACTTTCAGAGGAAGTTGTGATAAATTCCAGGAAATTTATCAGCACAAAGTAACTCTTACGGCACTTGAACCCGGCACAGTTTACTTTTACAGAGTAGGTGACGACGTTACAAACGAGTGGAGTGACATCGGCACATTTACAACAGACGATGGCGACAAAAACTTTAAGTTTATCGCTATTACTGATGTTCAGGCAGGTAACGAAGATAACTTCAGAAAAGCTTCAAATGTTATGAAAGCTGCATATGACACAATGCCCGATGCAGATTTCTTTGCACACTTTGGTGACTATGTAAACGACTGCACACAGGAAGAATGGGATTGGTATTTCGATAAGTTCTCGTTTGCACATTCCTCTCTTACACACGTAGCGGCAGCAGGTAACCACGATGGTAACATTACAAACAAAATCAACCATGGTTGGTTTGACCACATGTTTAACCTCGATGCAGCTCCCGACGAATGTATCAGGGCTGAAGGTGTTTACTATGCATTCGATTACGGCAATGCACACATCGTTGTTCTTAACACAAATGACATGTACCCCATGACAGTTCAGCAGACAAACTGGATAAAAAACGAAATGAATTCATCAGATGCTCAGTGGAAGATTGTTTTCATGCACAGAGCATTCTACTCAGCAGGTAAGAACCTTATCAAACCCGATACAATAATCATGAGAGAACAGCTTCTTCCTCTCTTTGATGAACTTGATATTGACCTTGTAATGGCAGGCCATGACCATGTTTATATGAGAACAAATCAGGTTAAGGGTGACAAACTTGTTAAAGATGTAACTTATGTTACAGAAGAATTCAATGGTGTTCAGACAACATTTGCTGTTGATCCCGATGGTGCATGTCACATTCTTCCCGGTACTGCAGGTACAAAAACATATTCAATCAATGACTATGTTTTCGATTGCGTATTTGATTCAGATATCGTAGCAGAATGCTTCTCACAGCGTGATATCGGTGACCGCGGTATTTTCTCAACAGTTGAAGTTGAAGAAGGACGACTTGTTTACAACGCATATGCTGTAGATTATGAAACAGGTGAAAAAGAACTCGTTGATACTTATGCTATCAAGAAAACAACTGAAGGAAAAGCCTCAGATGCGGCAACACTTCCCACAGATGCTGTTTCAACAGGCATTGCACAGATCGGTAACTTCATTTACAGATTTGCAAAAATGTTCTTTGATTATCTCTTTGTAATCATACCTAAGCTTATTATTAATGCAATTGCATAAATAACACAAATAAAGCGGTAGAAGTTTTAAAGTTCTAAAACTTCTACCGCTTTTCTTTTTAAATCAATAACAGTTATCTTCTACAGGAGTTTCCTTTATAAGTTTCACAATTCTGCTTGTGCCAAGTCTTTCAGCACCGAGAGAAATAAATTTTTCTGCATCGTCCATTGTTTTAATACCGCCTGCAGCCTTGATTTTAACTCTTTTATCAACATGTTTTGCGAAAAGAGCAATATCCTCAAAAGTTGCACCGCCTGTTGAAAAACCTGTTGAAGTTTTTATAAAGTCAGCACCTGAAAGAGAAACAATTTCACACATCCTGATTTTTTCTTCATCGGTAAGCAAGCATGTTTCAATTATTACCTTGAGGATTTTGTCTTTACAGATTGATTTGAGAAGTTTTATTTCGTTAAGAACTTCATCAAAAAGTCCGTCTTTTAGATTACCAATGTTGATTACCATGTCAATTTCGTCAGCACCGTTTTCAATTGCATTCTGTGTTTCAATAGCCTTTACTTCAGGTGTGTTTGCACCGTTTGGAAAGCCGATTACTGTACAGATTTTAACTTGACCTTTGACATATTCCTTTGCTTGTTTTACATAACATGGTGGTATGCATACGGATGCGGTTCTGTATTTAATTCCGTCATCGCAAATCTGTTTTATTTCCTCCCATTTAGCAGATGGGGAGAGAAGTGTGTGGTCAACATAGGATAAAACTTTTTCTTGGTTCATTAAAAATCACCTCATGTATAATATTATCATTTATTTATGAATTTGTAAATATTAATAATTCAGTTGCAATTATATCTTTCTCGTGATAAAATTGAAATGTAAATCTTTTATAGAAAAGGAGAATGATTATGGGATTACTTAAAGCAGGTGCAGGAGCTTTAGGCGGAGTTCTTGCAGACCAATGGCGTGAATATTTTTATTGCGATGCACTTGAAAGCGATGTTCTTGTTGCCAAGGGCGTAAAAAGAACTTCAAAGAGAAGTTCAAATACAAAGGGGAATGAAAATATTATTTCAAACGGTTCAATTGTAGCGGTTGCTGACGGTCAGTGCATGATTATCGTTGATCAGGGTAAAATTGCAGAGATCTGTGCTGAGCCGGGTGAATTTGTGTATGACACTTCAACAGAGCCTACAATTATGTACGGCGGACTCAACATGGAAAGCATCAAAAAGAGCTTTTCTGAAGTGGGCAAACGTTTCACTTTCGGCGGTGAAGCGCCTAAAGACCAGAGAGTTTATTATTTCAACACAAAAGAAATTCTCGGCAATAAATACGGTACTGTAAACCCTGTTCCTTTCAGAGTCGTTGACAGAAATATCGGTCTTGATATTGATATTGCGATTCGTTGTAACGGTGAATTTTCTTACAAAATTGTAGATCCTATTCTTTTCTATACAAACGTCTGCGGTAATGTTGATGATGAATACACAAGAAGCGAAATTGACTCTCAGCTGAAATCTGAGCTTATGACAGCACTTCAGCCTGCGTTTGCAAAAATTTCAGAAATGGGCATACGTTACAGTGCACTTCCCGGTCATGCAATTGAACTTGCAGATGCACTCAATGAAGTTCTTTCAAAGAAATGGACTGAATTGCGTGGTATCAAGGTGTGGTCATTCGGTGTGAATTCCGTAACTGCACCTAAAGAAGATGAGGATATGATTAAAGAACTGCAGAGAAATGCAGTTTTCCGCAATCCTACTATGGCAGGTGCACACCTTGTTGGTGCTCAGGCCCAGGCTATGCAGAATGCTGCTAATAATGATGCAGGTGCAATGACAGGCTTTATGGGTATGGGCTTTGCTCAGCAGTCAGGCGGCGTTAATGCACAGAACCTTTTTGCAATGGGTCAGCAGCAACAAACTCAGTCTGCCCCTCAGCAGAGTGGTTGGAAATGCTCATGCGGTGCAACTAATACAGGTAAATTCTGTACTGAATGCGGAAAACCTCAGGCTACCGGCTGGACATGTAACTGCGGAGCAGTAAATCAAGGTAAATTCTGTGCAAACTGCGGTGCAAAGAAACCTGCAGGTGCACCTCTTTACAGATGCGATAAATGCGGATGGCAACCCGAAGACCCCCACAATCCTCCTAAATTCTGTCCTGAATGCGGAGATGTGTTTGATTCAAATGATGCAAAATAAGAGGTGATTTTATGTCATCAATTCTTGAATATAAATGTCCTAATTGTGCCTCTGACATTAAGTTTGATTCATCAAGTCAGAAATTCAGATGTGAAAGCTGTGATGCTGAGTTTTCTGAACAGGAGCTTAATGAAATTCACGATTTTGAAGAAAATTTCGGTGAAGGCACAGAATATAAATGGGAAAGTGCTGAGAATAAAGAAGAAATGTCAGGCATGAATGAGTATGTCTGCGAATCATGTGCGGCACATCTTGCAGTTGATGAAACAACTGCAGCAGGTGAGTGTCCCTATTGCGGAAGCCCTGTTATTATGAAAGGACAGCTTTCCGGTATGAACACACCGGACTGTGTTATTCCTTTTAAACTTGATAAAAAAGCAGCAGGAGAAGCTCTGAAAGCTTTCTGTAAAGGTAAACCGCTTTTACCATCAAATTTTGTGAACGATAACAAAATCAAAGAAATGAAAGGTATATATGTTCCTTTCTGGCTCTTTGATTGTGATGCTGATGCAAACATTGTCTACGATGCAACAAAAGTCAGACATTGGAGTGACTCAAACTATAATTATACGGAAACAAGACATTATAACGTATACCGTTCAGGTAATATAGGTTTTGCAAACATTCCTGTTGATGGCTCATCAAAAATGGATGATGCATACATGGACGGAATAGAGCCATATAATTATGCCGATATGACTGATTTCAACCCTGGTTATCTTTTGGGATATATGGCAGATAAATATGACGTAGATGCAGAAAACAGTTTCCCGAGAGCAGAAGCAAGAGTTACTCAGAGTACGGAAGATGCTTTCCGTTCAACCGTCCGAGGATATACTTCCGTAATTCCCAAGATGACAAATGTAAAAGCAGAGGGCGGTAAGTACAGATATGCACTTCTTCCCGTATGGCTTCTTAACACAAAATACAACGGTGAAAACTTCATGTTTGCAGTCAACGGTCAGACAGGTAAGGTTTCAGGCAAGCTTCCCGTTGATAAGAAAAAGTTCTGGCTTTTCTTCGGCGGTATCGCAGCGGCAATAATTGCCCTGGGTCAGTTCTTTATCTTTTAAGGGGGTGCAGAGATGAAAAAGATTTTATCGGTTATTTTAACTATTTTTATTTTTGCACTTTTCACTCCAACAGCATTTGCACAGGGTGAATTCGTTGTTGACGATGCAGATTTGCTGACAGAAGAAATGGAAGCGACATTGTTTTCTGAGATTTCATCAATACAGGAAAACTATAACATTGATGTTGTAATTCACACCACAATGTCAATCGGTGACGAAGACATCCACTCCTATTCAGAAAACTTCTATCTTTCAAACGGATATGGCGAAGACGGACTTGTTTTTGTTATAAATCTCAATAATAACGAAGTCGGAAACCGTGATTTCTATACCTATTATCAGGGTAGTGTTTATGATACCTTCGGTGACGAAGCGTATAATAGTGACTACGGTTATGTAAACAGTGCAGTTCTGCCTTATCTTGCAAACGAGAATTATTATGAGGCTTTTCAGACTTATCTGAAATTGACAGAATCCTATATCACAGGCGAAAATTATAATGATTACGGTTCTTCTGATGATTATTATACAGGTGAGTATTGGGAGGATGACTATTATACTGATGGTGCAATTTACCCGTCAAACCCTATGTCTCCTGTAATAAAAGAGCTTATTGTAATTGCCGTTGCAGGTATTGTTGCTTTTGTTATAATGTCAATTATGAAAAGCAAAATGAACACTGCGGTTATCAAAAATGAAGCATCCGATTATATGAAAGCGGGCAGTATGAGGGTAACAAGACAACTTGATGTTTTCACGCACAGGCATATAACTAAAACCGCAAAACCCAAGAATAATTCATCATCAGGTGGCGGTCGTTCAGGCGGCTCAATCGGTGGTGGCGGTGGTCGCTCAGGTGGAGGCGGCGGAAAGTTTTAACTTTTGATTGAAAAAGCCACTAAGACAAAATATCATTTTTTAGTTCCTCTTGAAAACTTTTCAAGGGGAACTTTTTCTGAATTACACATAATATCATGACGGATGATGACGCGCTTTATTGAAAAAATGCCAAGAAATCTTCTTCGGATAGTTAATTTTTTGAAAATTTTGCAAGATTTTTATTTTTTAATTGCAAAATTTGTAAAATCCCTTGCAAATTTGGAATAAATATATTACAATAGACCGAATACGTATTTTGGAGGATTTTTAACAATGCTTTACAGCGCTATGACACCTGAACAGCTTCTTCAGGAAAAAGAGGCTCAACAGAAGAGATATGATGAATTCAAGTCCCAGGGGTTAGCCCTGGATATGTCA
>JAZOAY010000151.1:0-21372 GCA_045595725.1 Acutalibacteraceae bacterium
CGCAATCACTTCTGCAAACAACCTTCTTTGTGCTGCAATCGATAACCACCTTCAGCAGGGCAACGAGCTCGGCATCGACCAGAGAAGAATCCTTTTCAAGAGATGCCTTGACATCAACGACAGAGCTCTCAGATATGTAAACGTAGGTCTCGGCGGAAAGGTAAACGGTATTCCTCGCGAAGACGGCTTTATCATCACAGTTGCAAGTGAAATCATGGCTATTCTCTGCCTTGCAGATGATATTTTTGACCTTAAATACAGACTCGGTAACATTCTCGTTGCTTACAAATACGATAATTCCCCCGTTTATGCACGTGATATCGGTGTTCACGGTGCAATGGCAGTTCTTCTCAAAGACGCTATCAACCCCAACCTTGTTCAGACTCTTGAGAATACACCTGCTATTATCCACGGCGGTCCTTTCGCAAATATTGCACACGGTTGCAACTCTGTAAGAGCAACAAAATACGCTCTTAAACTTGGTGATTACTGCATTACAGAAGCAGGCTTCGGTTCAGACCTTGGTGCTGAAAAATTCCTTGACATCAAGTGCCGTTTTGCAGGTCTCAAACCTGATTGCGTAGTTCTTGTTGCAACTGTAAGAGCTCTCAAATACAACGGCGGTATCAAGAAAGAAAACCTTGCTGAAGAAAACGTTGAGGCATTGAAGAAAGGTATTGTAAACCTTGAAAAACACATTGAAAATATGCTTTCTTACGGTGTTCCTCTCGTAGTTGCTATCAACCGTTTCCACACAGACAGCGAAGAAGAACTTTCAATAATCGAAGAATGCTGTAAGAAACATGGTTGCGACTTTGCACTCAGCGAAGTATTCGCAAAAGGCGGCGAAGGCGGTATTGACCTTGCCCAGAAGGTTATCGCTGCTTGTGAAAAGGAAAACAATTTCAAATTCCTCTATGACGAAAAACAGCCTCTTAAAGAGAAAATTGAAACAATTGCCAAAAACATCTATGGTGCAGACGGAGTTGTATTCACAGCAAATGCAGAAAAAAACCTTGCTGAAATTGCAAGATTGGGCTTTGAAGAAATCCCCGTATGTATTGCAAAAACTCCCCTGTCACTTACAGACGATCCTACAAAGCTTGGCAGACCTGAAAACTTCTTAATTACAGTTAAAGAAGTTAAACTTTCTGCAGGTGCAGGATTTGCGGTTGTCCTCACAGGTGACATTATGACAATGCCCGGACTTCCCAAGAAACCCGCAGCACTTATCATCGACATTGACGAAAACGGTAACACTGTAGGTCTTTCATAAAAAATAATGTACACATAATAAAAGCCACCGGTTGAACCGGTGGCTTTTATTAGTTTGGTAAATTATAATTTAATGCAGAATGCAAAATGCAAAGTGCAAAGTTTCCGGAGGGCTTTGCCCTCACCCATTTTATATAATGAAAATGTTGTTTTCTGTAGGGGAGATTCACTTGTCTCCCGCAAAATTTTATGGAATTTATTACGGGCAATTTGTAAATTGTCCCTAGGTTCATTCAATCGGTGCAATATAAAATTCAGCGTCGCAGACCCGACATTTTGCATTTTGCACTCTGCACTTTGTACTAATTTATAATTTATTCGTTTTTTAATTTTTCTATGTATTCTCTGTCTTTCTTTGAAAGGTCTGCTTTTTCAATCATGTCGGGGCGTTTATAATAAGTTCTTTCAAGTGCTTTTTCGTGACGCCATTTTTCGATATTCGCATGATGTCCTGAAAGAAGAATTTCAGGCACCTGTCTTCCTCTCCATTCAAAAGGTCTTGTATACTGAGGATGTTCAAGAAGTCCCGAATAATGGCTTTCGTCTTCAAAACATTCATTGTCCGAAAGCACACCCGGTATCATTCTTGATACACTGTCTGCAAGTACAAGAGCCGGTAATTCTCCGCCTGTAAGAACATAGTCTCCTATTGAAATTTCTTCGTCAACAAGTTCTTCAATAACACGTTCATCAACACCCTCGTAGTGACCGCATAGAAGAACAAGGTTTTTCATTTGTGAAAATTCACGTACCTTTGCCTGAGTCAGTACATTTCCCTGAGGAGACATATAAACAAGATACGGTCTCTCACCTGTTTCTTCACATATATGTTCAAAGCATGATGCAATAGGCTGAGTCTGCATAATCATGCCCATACCGCCACCATAAGGTGAATCGTCAACGCGGTTATGCTTGTCCTCTGTAAAATTCCTGATATTATGGCAATTTATTTCAACATACCCGTTTTCCCTTGCTCTGCCTATAATACTTGATGAAAGAACGCTTTCGCACATTTCGGGAAAGAGAGTCATTATGTCAATTCTCATCATCAAAAATTCCTTTCATGGGACGGATTTTTATTACGCCATTTTCAACGTCAACATCAATTACCACGTCTTTGATTGCGGGAATAAGATACTCTTTTCCCTCTTTTTCAATATGCCACACATCATTTGCACCTGTCATGCTTACATCGGTAATGACGCCGTAAACGATATTTTCATCGTCTGCATCGTAAACTGTACAGTCAATAAGTTCAGCAATGAAAAAGTTACCTTTCTGCAACTTTGCATCGTCTCTCTTTATATAGAGAACTTTACCTCTCATTGCCTGTGCTTTTTCAATAGTATCAATTGTGTCAATTGTAACAAGGGCAACATTGCCGTGTTCTCTTGCGCTTTTCACATCGAGGCTTTTTGTACCTCTTTCATCAAGATAAAGCTTTTTGAATTTTTTAAGAAAAGCAGGACTATCGCACCAAGGTTTTACACGCATTTCTCCGCGTACGCCATGTGTTCCGACAATTTCGCCGACTTCAAGAAATTCTTTTTTCATTATTCCTCATCCTCCGATGAAACGACTTTTGCATCGCCTTCAATTTCTCCGTTCTTATTGATAATCGTTTTGTATTCCTTTGTGATTCCCAAAAATGTAATCAGGTTGGAAATACCCACAAAAATGAGTACACCGCCTATTATTCTCAGCATTGTACCAAGAGTCAGTCCCGGATTGAGGATGAACACGATACCGAGAAGTATTCCGATAAGTGATGTAATAAATATCGGAACAAATTTACTCATGCCTGATTTTTTTAGTTCAATTGCATTTTTCATTTTCAGTATTCCGTCAACAAGGATTATCACTCCGAAAACGCTGACGATAAAATCAGATACCACATAAGGTTTTGTGATTATATAAATTCCTGCTATGGCGGATAATATTCCGATTGTAAGTCCAAAAACAGTTACACGTTTTTCTGTTGTTTTTGAAAAATAATTTATTACCTTTGTTGCACCGAAACCAACTGCAAGTGCGCCAACAACGTAGCCTGCAATGTTTGCAATTTTATGAGGAAAAATAATAAGCAGAATACCTGCCACCACAAACCCTGCAAGAGCAAGAATACTGTTTTTACGGATGTTATTCAAAAAAGATTTCATAAAATCACCTCAAAAATGATTTTACATCATTTTCTTATAAAAGTCAAAAGCCGGCAATAAATGCCGGCTTTACATCAGTCAATTTCTACTTTGACCTTAGCATCGTTACGGATTGCCGCTGCGCGCATTACTGTACGTACAGCTTTTGCAATTCTTCCCTGTTTACCAATGACTCTGCCCATATCGTCAGCAGCCACATTAACATGGAAAACAATGAGGCCATCTTCTTCTGTTGATGATGTGACATTCACAGCATCGGGGTCTTCAACAAGTCCCTTGACAATTGATACCAACAATTCTTCCATTGTCGATTCCGTCCTTTCTTTCCGTTATATTCAAAGTTTTTCCAAAATATACGGAATTATTCGGGTAGTCTCATATACCGAGTGTTGGTAAGGACTTAGATGATGTTTTCTTTTTTAAGAATTGATTTTACTGTGTCTGTGGGCTGAGCACCGTTTGAAATCCATTTCTTTGCTTTTTCAGCATCGATTTTAACTTCTGCGGGTTCTGTCATGGGATTGAAGTAACCGATTTCTTCGATGAATCTGCCGTCACGGGGATATCTTGAATCCGCAACTACTACACGATAGAAAGGTGCTTTCTTAGCGCCCATACGACGCAATCTGATTTTTACTGCCATTTTTGTTTCCTCCATTTGATTATATAAAATATTTTTATAAACTTAATTAAATATTAAAACCATTCATGTTCTGAAGCTGAGACATATTAAATCTGCGTCTCTTTCTCTTTGAACCTGATTTGCCATTAATCTGTTTGAACAGTTTCTGCATCTGTTTGAACTGAGCAAGGAGCTTGTTGACATCTTCAACCGTCTGTCCGCTGCCTGCGGCAATTCTGCGTTTTCTTGAGGGATTAATGATGTCGGGTTTTTCTCTCTCTGCAGGTGTCATTGATTCAACCAATGCACGGAGTCTGTCAAACTGTCTTTCATCAACTTCAATATCGTCAACTTTTTTGCCAAGACCGGGTATCATCTTAAGTGTATCCTTGATTGACCCCATTTTTCTGACCTGTTCAATCTGTTCAATAAGGTCGTTCAGGTCAAATTTGTTTTCACGGAGCTTTGCTTCAAGTTCTTCCGCTTTTTTCTCGTCAATTGCCTGTTCAGCTTTTTCGATAAGTGAAAGCACGTCACCCATACCGAGAATACGTGATGCCATTCTGTCAGGATGGAATACGTCAAGGTCACCAAGTTTTTCACCAACACCAACGAACTTGATAGGTTTACCGGTGACTGCTCTTGCTGAAAGTGCAGCACCACCACGTGTGTCACCGTCAAGTTTTGTAAGCACAAGACCGTCAATGCCAAGTGCTTCATTAAACGAAGTTGCAACGTTAACCGCATCCTGACCTGTCATCGCATCGACTACAAGAAGAATTTCGTGGGGATGTACCGCACTCTTTACACTCTTGAGTTCCTGCATGAGTTCTTCGTCAATATGCAGACGACCTGCAGTATCAAGGAAGACGTAATCATAACCCTGGTCTTTAGCAAGTTTAATTGCATTTTCGGCAATTTTAACAGGATTTTCAGTCCCCATTTCAAAAACGGGAACGCCTGCCTGTTCACCAACAACCTGCAACTGCTTGATAGCAGCAGGTCTGTAAATATCACACGCAACGAGCAAAGGACGATGTCCCTGATTTTTGAGCATCATTGCGATTTTGGCACTGTGAGTTGTTTTACCTGAACCCTGAAGACCGCACATCATTACAACCGTCGGAGGATGGTTTGCAATTGCAAGACGGGATTTTGTACCACCCATAAGAGCAGTCAATTCCTCGTTTACGATTTTAATAACCATCTGACCGGGAGTAAGACTTTCCATAACCTGCGCACCGATTGCACGTTCAGTTACGGTTTTTGTAAAATCTTTGGCAACTTTGTAACTTACGTCTGCTTCAAGAAGTGCAAGACGTACTTCCCTCATCGCCTCTTTGACGTCGGATTCAGTAAGACTACCTTTACTTTTTAACTTTTTAAACGCTTCTTCAAGTTTATCGGCAAGTCCTTCAAAAGCCATATCGTTTCTCCTTAATTTTTATATCAGGAAAGTTCATTAACCGTTGTTCTGATTTTAACCGTAAGGTCACTGATTTCCCTTGAAAGGGTTGTTTCCTTGTTTATTCTGCTGATCTCCTCAGCATAGGAATTTATCTTTGCAAGACCTTCTTCAAGGTTTTCAAAACGCTTTGCGAAGCCTAGCTTTTCTTCCATTTCAAAAAGAAGTGTTTCGGCTCTCTTAATGGCATCTCTGACACCCTGTCTTGTAATACCTTCATTTTCTGCAATTTCGGAAAGCGACAAATCCTCATCATAATAAAGGGAAATAAAGTCACGCTGTTTTTCTGTAAGCAAATCGCCGTAATAATCAAGCAGAACCGCCACCTGAAGGTCCTTTGCCATAAAACCGACTCCTTTCCGAAATTACCTGTAAAGTCTCAGAACTTTACAGCCTCATTATTATACAATACAAAAACCACTCTGTCAAGTCTTTTTCTTATGATTTTGCAATTTTTTTATCACTATAACATACTTTACTTTTCATTTCATGTGTGTTAATATTTATTGTGTGAAAATCAAGGCTAATATGCTCTCAGGGAGGTTTAAAATGAAAAAAGTATTATCTCTTTTACTTGCAATTGTTATTGCAACAGGATTTTCTGTTATCTCATTTGCAGAAGAAAATGAAACTCAATCACCGGTTATTATAGACACAGTCTATGAAACAGACGATGTTGTTATTGCCGACATCGTTGCAACCGAAACTCCTTACAATGCAGACAATACGGGCAAAACTGATTCAACTCAAGCCATTCAGAGTGCTATTGATGCTTGTGCCGCAAACGGCGGTGGTACAGTATGGCTTACTGAGGGCGAATACAGAGTTACAGGTAATATTTATATCCGCCAGTTTGTAACTTTGAGAGGTGAATATCAGGACCCTGACATCGGCAAAGATTACGGCACAATTATTATTGCAGATGTTGAGAGTCAGGACACAATGACTCCCGGACTTTTTACAGTAGGTGCAAGTGCAGGTGCAGTTGGTCTGACCATATGGTATCCTGAACAGGACATAAACAATGTAAAACCTTATCCGTATACATTTTATATTACCGGTAACGGTGATTACATGCTCCACACAATTAAGAACTGTACTCTCATAAATTCTTACAGAGGTATAGGTGCATGTTCACAGTGTGAAAATAATATTTATGAGTGTCACGAAATGCTAACAATTGAAAACGTCAAAGGTACATGTTTGTACGAGGGACTTAATTCCCACAACTCTGCAGACGTAGATACCGTTAAAACCCTTTATTTTCTTAACAAATACTGGGCTGAAGCAGGAGAAAAATTCAATCCTCCCTCAAAAAACGAGATTGATGCATACACACGTCAACATGGTATCGGGCTTATCTTCGGAGACCTTGAATGGCCTCAGTTTGCAGATATCAAAATTTCCGATATGCTTGGCGGTATCTTATTCAAAAAAGGCATAAGATACTCATACAGCGGAGAATTCACCGATTTATACATAACCGACTGTACATACGGCTTTTATGCTCCCGAAGATGTTATTGTTCACCGCGGTGAATCTTGGGGAACCGGTATTCTGAACGGCAGAATTGAAGGCGAAGAATGTGCTGTTTTTGATCCGGGTAAACATGCCACTCTCCTCACAAATGTTGAAATTGAAGGTAAAATCGAGGGTAAAAACATCCGTCAGTACAAAACTGACACAAGTTCATTCACTCCTGATTATAAGAAAACTTACAAAAAAGTTTCAAGTTATCTATATGTAGTTGAAGCTGACAAAACAGGTAAAACCGATGCCTCATCTGCAGTTCAGGCAAAATTGGATGAAGCTAAAAAGACAGGTGGTGTTGTTTACCTGCCCGGTGGACTTTACCGTTTTGATAACCACATAAAAATTCCTGCAGGAGTAGAACTGAGAGGTTCTTCCACCGTTGCAACACGTTGTCAGGGTGGTAACAGCAGCGGCACTCTGATTATTTCATATTACGGTTACAATAAAACAAGTGAACCGCTTATCACTCTTGACGGCGATAATTCAGGTCTTAACGGAATAAGAGTTGACTATGCTCTTAATGCACCCGTTGATAACAGCGGTAAATACAGCCAGACCTCCCCTGTTGTTTACAGCAAGTCAGATAACATTTATATCACAAACTGTTTCTTCACTCTTGCAAGCTGCGGAATAAAACTTGAAAAATCCGAAAACGCATTTATCAAAAAAGTTATAGGCTGTTGTTATGAAAGTATGTTTTCATTGACAGGCTGCAAGGATGTTTTCATAGAAGGATGTTTACAAAACGGCAATACTCTTCCGAGAAACGGATATGCAAACTTTGATATTCCTGAACTTTCAGGCAGATTTACCGAAGACAAGCTTTTTGAATTTGTTTTCATCCCCATTACAAGAATACATACAGACTATATTGTTCTTGATGCATGCAGCGGAGTTGAAATTTTCAATACATTTATTTACGGTGGAAAGACTTTCCTTAACTCAAAGGACAGCGAAGTCACTCTTACGAACGTAGGTCATGACGGTTCATCCCTGACAGAATATGCCTTTATTCTCTCAGGCGGAGAAGTAAATCTCCTAAACTCAATGCGTTCTACGGAAAACGGAAAACTCGGCTACAGATTCTACTCAATTGAAAACAAAACCAAGTTTAGGTCCTACAACAGTCAGGCGGTAGACCTGCTTTACAAAGAACACGTTGTTCTTGAAAACATCGGAAAAGATGAGCTTCTCGGGAATGAGAAATTATACAGTTTCTTACAGCCAATCTATAAATTCATTTCATTTTTCGGAAAATGGCATACATATACAGAACAAAAATAAGGTGATAATATGAACAAAGCAAAATATATAGATCCCACGATAGGCACAGTAGGCGAAGCAGACGTAGGTCACGGTGGCGGAAAAACGCATCCCGGTGCATGTACGCCCGGTGGTATGGTCCAACTTTCTCCTGATACTGTCACCGGGGGTGACAACGGTACAGGCTACAACTACTGTCACAATACAATTGAAGGTTTCAGTTTTAATCACATGAGCGGTATCGGTTGGTACGGAGACCTGGGCAACTTACAGATTATGCCTGTTACAGGAAAAACCGACTTAAGAAGTGGCAGTAACGCTGAAGTTCCTTTCAAAAAAGGTAAAACAGGATGGAAAAGTCCATTCTCACATGAAAAAGAAATTGCCCGTGCAGGTTATTATTCAGTTCATCTTGAAAGATATGGTATCAATGCCGAAATGACAGTATCTCCTCGTACAGGCATGCTCAGATTTACTTATCCTGAAAATTCCGACGCAAAAGTAATTTTCAATTTTTCAAGAAGAATAGGCGGTCACGCTGATTTTGAAAAAATCAAAATAACAGGTGATAGAAGTATTGAAGGTGAAATTATCTGCACACCGAAAGGCGGCGGTTTCGGCAGAGGTGGCGGAAATATTTCCTACAATCTTTATTTCTCCCTTGAAATGTCTGAAAAACCTGAAAAAATGCAATTCTTTTCAAACGAAAAATTTGCCGATGATAATATAACATCCTTTGAAAACGAAGACGCCGGACTTCTTTGCTCTTTCGGTGAACTCAGTAAATCGCTTGAAATAAGATGCGGTATTTCCTACGTTGACCTTGAGGGTGCCAGAAAAAATCTTGAAGCAGAATGTCCGACTTTTGACTTTGATAAAATGCAGAAAAATGCTTTCGACAGTTGGGACAATGCTTTCAGCAAAATCAACGTTGAGGGCACAGATGAAACTGACCTGAAAATTTTCTACACATGCCTTTATCACGTTCTTCTTGACCCTCGCATTATGGCAGATGTTGACGGAAGATTTCCTTTAGACGGAAAAATTCTTCAGTCTGAACATTATACTCACCGCACATTGTTCAGCGGTTGGGACGTATACAGAAGCGAATTTCCTCTTCTGACCGTAATCGACCCTGAAATTGTCAACGACGAAGTTAATTCTCTTTTAAAAATTGCAGAAACTAAAAATTCATCTTTACCTGCATGGGAACTTATGGGAATTGACGCAGGTTGCATGGTTGGTGATCCGGGACTTATTGTTCTTGCCGATGCATTTGTAAAAGGTATCAGAAATTATGATGCCCAAAAGGCTTATGAAATCGCAAAAGCCTCGGCGCTGTGCAAAAAAGAGCTTTTCGGAAAACCGTTTAATTCATTAAGACCCGATTGTAAACAGTATCTCGAAAAAGCATTTGTACCGAAAAAAATCAGTGAAACCCTTGAATTTCTCCTTGCAGACTATACCCTTTCTCAGTTCGCAAAAGAGATAAACAATAATGAGGACTCAGAATATTTCCTTTCAAGAGCAATGAGATATCCTGAAAACTATAACAAAAGATTAGGTTTTCTTATTTCAAGAAGAAAGAACGGTTGGTTCTGCTTTGAAAGAGATATTTACGACGGCATCGGTACTGTTGAAAGTAATATCTTCCAGCAGACATGGTTTGTTCCCTACGATGTTAAAGGATTAAGTACGCTTTTCGGAGAAAAGCGTACGCTGAAACTTCTTGAAAGATTTTTTGAAGAAGCAGATTTCGGAAAACTCTGGAACGAAAGCTACAACCATTCAAATGAACCTTGTCACAACATAACACATTATTTTTCAATCCTCGGACAACCCCACAGAACACAGTACTGGACAAGACGTGTTCAGAAAGAGGCTTACCGCACAGGTGCTTTCGGTTTCTGCGGTAACGAGGATGTAGGTCAGCTTTCTGCATGGTACGTTTTATCAGCGTTAGGCTTTGCGCAAGTATGTCCCGCTGACCCGAAATATTACCTGAACACTCCTCTTTTCCGTACTTGCGAAATCGCTCTTGACAAGAAATATCATTCATGCTCTGTTTCAGAAATTTTCTCAGTAGAATGTGATAACGACCCCATTCAATTCCCCTACATAAAAGAAATAAAACTCAACGGAGTAAACCTTGACAGAAATTATCTTACCTTTGAGGAAATCACATCAGGCGGTACACTTAAAATATCACTTGCAAAAGAAGCATAAATTTATGAACCACTCTTCGGAGTGGTTTATTTTTGCTATTTTTTGTTTATTTTAAATAAAATTTTTGTTTCTTCTTTACAAACAAAAACAACTGATATATAATATTTTCATAGCAATACCCCATTAAAACACAAAGGAGAGTTTTTATGGACTTCAACGGATTTTTCAGAGATTTTTTTGCAGAGATAAGTTTCTTTCTCTATGACCTGACGGTTAAGATCACAGAATTTCTGATGAGCATAGGTATAGGAGGCTGATGAATTATGAAATTCAAAAAAACCATTTCACTCATCCTCTCAGCAGTTATGTCTTTGAGTATTTTTACAGTCGGTGCCTCCGCATCATCTCCCACAAAGAAAAATGTTGAGTTTATTCCGGGAGATGTTCAGGGCAAAAAGAATTATACTATTGAAAACCCGTACAAAGATGTAAAATGGGGTGAATGGAGAGCTTACAAAGCATCTCTCCACAGCCATACAAATGCATCCGATGCCGTTCCAACAATTGCAGAAAGTGTTGAAAAGCACTATGAGCTTGGTTTCGATATTCTTGCAATTTCAGACCACGCAGTTATCGGTGTGCCATGGAATGAAATTCCCACAACGGTTCCTCTTTATCGTCTTTTCAAATTTGGTAATACGAAAATGGGGGAAGTTGATGTTCTTACAGATGAAAGACGTGAAGAAATCATGTCAGGAGTTGGCAGAACAAACGAGGACGGAACCCCCCAGCCCATGCTTGAGGTTACAGGTTCTGCAGAGCTTAACGGTGCAACTCCCATAAACGACTGCCATATCAACTGTTTTTTCATGGAAAAAGGCAAGGAATACGGTCAGGCAAGAATGGGCGTTTACGGAGACTATGAAACAGTTGCTAAGAAAGTAGGAGAAGCAGGCGGTATAACATTCCTTGACCATGTGGGCGAATATTTAGGGTCTGAAGATGACATTACAAGGGCATCTCATCCCTACTACGCAAACAAATTTGCAAATATTTTCCTTGACAATCCCTCATGTGTAGGCATGGACGTAAACAGCGGTGTAAACAACCATACAATTTACGACTACATAACATGGGACAGCGTTCTTAAAATGACAATTCCCTACGGCAGAAATGTTTTTGCTTTTACGTTCTCTGACGGTCACCACATTGACCAGTACAACCGAAACTATACGTACATGCTCATGCCTGAGCTGACAACAGACGCTCTGAGAACAAGCATGGAAACAGGTGCTTTCTTTGCCGCTTCTCATTATGCAAGAGCAGACCTTGGAGAAGAATTCAACGGTGAAGAATTTGAAACACCTTTCGTTTCAATTGTTGACGTAAATCAAGACTCAGACACAATTTCTTTCGATGCCAATAACTACAACTGTGTACGCTGGTATTCAGACGGAGAGATTATTGCAGAGGGAGAAAACCTCACTTCACTTGATTTGAACAAATACGAAGACAAAATCGGATGCTATGTCCGTTTCACACTTACGGGTGATGGCGGAATTCTCTATTCTCAGGCTTTCCCCGTAACTGCAGAGGGCGAAGAAATCGAAAAACCGCTTATTGTCCCCACTTATGATGTTCCCAAATTCCTCAGATGCCTCGCCGATACAATGAATGTCCTCCTCGGCTGGACACCAATTATGGCTGCTATCAGATATTTCCTTTGGGGTACATATTGGTGGTACTGATTGAGGTAATAGGTAAGAAGTAAAATTAAAGAAGTAACTGCCGTCAAAAGACGGCAGTTAGACTATAATGAGGTATTTTATGAATAATACTAAAACACAACAGCTCCTTGATGCCGAATTCAGAGTAAGCGAAGAAAGTCCCATAATAAAACCCTTTGACGGTTCATTTATTGTGGCTGACCCTACGTTACTCACGCCTGAAAACAGTCACGATAAAAAATGGCATCTCTTTTTCCATACAAATCTCGGTGTTTATCACACCACAAGTGATGACGGCATAAATTTCGGTAAAAAACAGAAAATTCTCAAGAGAGCGATGCGACCGAACATCAATTATGTTGACGGTACATATTATCTTTTTTACGAAAGAACACGTTCACTTCCGGCAAATGCTTTGAACGTGGTAAATATTCTTAAATGGAAATCAGAAATTTATGTTACAGAAAGCCGTGACCTTATTCATTGGTCACAGCCCGAATTAGTTCTCGCAAACACAAAGGACTTTGAAAAAAGCGAAAGAGGAACTGCGCTTTCAAACCCGTTTCTTTTGCAGGAAGATAATTTATTTCGTCTTTACTATTCCTGCGGAATGACTTACATAGATGACTGCGGATTCTGTGAACCTACTCATATAAATTATGCAGGAAGCATAAACATCACAAACGGCTATGTATCAGCAGAAAAGCCATTGATTTCCCCTGACAAAGAAAATCCTTTTCTGAACCTTTGCAGCGGATGTCTTAAGGTTTACAAGTTAAGTGACGGTTACATAGGAATACAAAACGGCATTTACGAAAGAGACAAAAAAAGCCACTCTGCAATATTGCTGATGACTTCTCCTGACGGACTTAATTTCACTTACAGAAAAACTCTTGTTGAACCTCATGTTGTACACGGAAAAGACTGGATGAAACAGTTTGTCTATGCAAGTCATCTGGTCAGACACGGAAATACTCTGCGACTGTATTTCAACGCAAGAGACATTGCAAACCCGCTTCTCGGTAGAGAATGTATAGGTTTTGCAGAAGCATCTTTATAAAAACTGCCCTTGAAAAATAATTTCAAGGGCATCACTTTTTCCTTTTATTTAAAGAGTCTGTCAAACTTCAGATGGATTATATTATAAAACATTTCATAAATTACATAATATTCACCCATAAGAGGTTTGAGAATTGCACCGAGGTAACCTTCTGTCATAGGTTCTTCTTTGAAGGGTTCTGTTTTTGTGATAGCGAATGTATCTATTGTTTCACCTGTAACCTTATCAACAGTTATAATTTCCATTAAACCGTCTTTTGTGACTTCGATTGTTGTGTAACAGTCATTTCCAGTAATAACAGTTTTGCCGAGCCAATAATAATCGTAGTCTTCGTCAGGAATTCTTGTGTTACCTGACGCAGCAGTCTGAGTGAAATAAATAACACCCTCAGGGTCTGTCACTTTACCCTCATCATAACCTTCATTTTCGACCACCTGATGACCTTTCATGAAATATGAACGTCCGTAAACATGGTCATGACCTGTAAGAACAACGTCAAAATCGTAGCTGTCAAACACAGGTGCAAGCGCTCTCTGCATTGCAACTGCATCATCCTGAATCGCGTGATGCTCAGTTCCGTAAATATCGTGATGCATTACCGCCATACGCCATTTTGCATCAGGATTTTCTTTAACTGCTTTCTTTACAAGCCAATAGTTATCAAGAAAATTTATCTTGTTTGAGTTTATAAAAACAAACAGAACATCACCGTAAGTAAAATAATATCCGTTGCCGTAAACTGTTGGTGCAAGGCCAAGAAATACATTAGGGTTATTGAAATAGTACTTGTAGGTTGTACCTTTTTTATCGTGATTTCCCTGAGTTGCAGCCATAGGATATGAACGAAGATATTCCGGCGCTAAAAATGCCGTCCATTCATTTGTATACTGACCGCAATGAGTAACGTCGCCTGCATTCACAATAAAACTGATATCATCATTTGCATTGCATGCTGCTTCAAGTGTTCGGTTCCAGTTGAAAGAATCATTCACAAGGTCGTGGTCGTGCTTAGGCTGTGCATCACTTATGTACAGAAACTTATAACTGTCAAATGAATGAGTTTCAAAGGTTTCAACTTCACTCTCTTTGCCATCTGCAACGCAAGTGTAATAGTAGGTTGTGTTTTCTTCAAGACCTGTAACAGTTACATCGTTCACCCTTTGGTCAACAATCTCAGAAAAACTGCTTTTTCCTGTAAATTCTTTATAATCTGACATGTCTGCATTTTTGCTCAGGCGAACAACAGGTTTATCGTTACCGTTACAAATTGAATGCCAACAGAAATTAAGTTCTGTCTCATTTTTACCGGGGGTCATTGTAAGTGCTGTGTTGTCACAGGTTTTATAGTACTCTGACCAATCTTCATAAGATATCTCTTCTGCACTTGCAACAACTGAAAATGCAGAAAGCACAAAAACAACTGAAAGTATTACACATAATATTTTTTTCATTTCATTTTACCTCATGCAAATAATTTTGCAAAGAAAGCGAACACGCTTCCCTCTTTATATAGGTTATGGGTACTTGATGCCACTTTATGATTTTCCACAAGAACAGTATCAAATTCTCCGATACCGCCTACTTTTTCTGTTATAAGAACATGATTGTTATCTCTTGTGTCATATCTGAAACCGCAACGGAGATTATCGACAACCGAGTTGAATTTATCAGCCTTGAAAGCAACTTCTCTGTGTCCTGCTTCTGAGTACCAATAACAGAAACAGTTGTCATAAATCGAGGAAACATCCCCTGTTGTTACGAAAGCATTGGCGAACTGGTCACTGTAACAGAAATTGTAGATGTTATTTCCGCCTTCATCAAGGAAACCGGCACTATTTTCATAATCTGTGTAGTCTGAATAATAAAGAGGATGAATATTTGTAAGACAGTTTGCAGAAGTCTTAACATGGAACCCTATAAAAACATTACCTATTCTCATATTAGTAAAAGTATTATCCCATCCCTCTACAATAACGCCTACAGAGTTTGTACCGCCTGTACCGATGATATTAACATCATTGATATCCGCATCGGATGAACCGCTGTTTGCACCGTATTTAACATGGATACCTACAACTGTGTGCTTAATTGACACTTGTCTTATTGCAGTTTCACGTCCGCCTGCAATAACAACACCGTTTGTCTTTCCGTTTCCATCAAGAATACCGCCTTCAAGGGCATAGTTACTGCCTACTGTATGGGTATCATTTTTCGCATCTTTACCACCGAGAACGACAAGTGCTTCTCCCTCGAAATCAGACGACGCTCTGATTACAGCATAATTTGAAAGCTGAAGGTCAACACTTTTCACAGGGTCTGCAGGGGTGTAAATAGGGTGACTGAGAAGATAAATACCATCAGGAAAATAAATAGTCCTGTTGGGGTTGGCATCAATAAGAGCCTGAAGCATATCCGCAACGTCAGTTTTACCGTCGGCCGGAATTGTATCAGTCACAACAACATATCCAAAAACATTACCTCTGTTGTCTTTCACAGAATTCAAAGCAGCCTCTTCAGCTAAGTTCTCTGCTGTTTCAAATTCAGCTTCCATCATTCTGATTGTTTCTTCTGAGTTTCCTGAAAAAACAGGAGTAATTGATACTTCATTTGTCCTTTTCACAGCAAAAAATCCTACGCTGAGTACGATTACCGCTGACAAGACAATCGCAAGAATTTTTTTCATAATCAGAAACCTCTCATCTTTTTAAGATCACGATAGTTAATGAGTTTTATGCCAAGAGATTCAATGTGCTGGCGTGTTTTGGGGTCTTTGAAAAGCTCGTATTCCCATACTCTTCTTTCCCAACAACCTGTTGTTCCTTTGAGGTCATCTGTGGGAAGTGAGGGATGAATATATGTTTCTGTAACACCGGGTTCAAAAGTACGATAGAACTCATAAATATATTCTCTGTAATTTTCAAAGCTCTCACTCTGAGGGCCGTCCCAATGACTGGGAAGAAGGTAATCGGGCATTGCAACACCGAGGCTCTGACCAAGTTGTGTCATACCACCAATGAACTGTTCAATCATTTCCTTTGGTATATGAATTGCAAGCATATCGTTTGTAAACTGAGCATCAGTAAATTTCATGGGAAAGCGGAAAGGAAGTCCATACTGACCTGCAAGTTCAATTGTCATCTGCACAATTTCAAATCTTCCTGTTTCTATACCATAGAGTGATCCCATGTGATTATCAACATGTGAGGGGTTTTCAAGACCTAATTTTTTAAGTCTTTCAATCTGAGCGATAAGTTCACCTCTTACCTCAGCCACATCGCAGTTTTTTTCAAACTCGTCACTTTCATGATAAAAGAAACCATCTTCATCACGCATAGAATCTGTATTTGATGAATTTACAGGAGCCCATCTGTATTTATCCCATTCGCTGGTAGTTGTCCAGTGCACGCCTATTGCAAGTTCGGGATTAGCTTTTGCAAACTTGGCTGCCTCAGGTGCCCATGCGCAAGGCGCCATAATTGTAGAAGATGTGATTTTACCTTCTTTGAGAAGTTCCATAACCGCAAGGTTTGCACCTCTGCACATGCCGAAGTCATCAGCGTTAATAATTAAATATTTGTCCATTTTTCATTCCTCCTTATGGAAAATAAATATACAATTTAATTATAATTCCAAAGAGTGCCGATGTCAATAAAATCTGCACAATGACATAAAAAGTTAAAATTTCCACTTCCTGTCCTTTAAACAGTTGAAAAACAAAACACGATGTGGTATAATTGTTATATAACAATTTTATGTTTTGGGGGTAAATAACCATGGCAAAATGGATTGACGGCAAAACAGTAATTCTCACAGGTGCATCAAGCGGTATAGGTAAAATGCTTGCAGAAAGACTTATGAAAGAACACGGTTGTAAGGTTATCGGTGTCGCACGAAGTGAAGCAAAGATGATTAAATTCAACGAAGAACTTGGCGAATATTCAAAACTTTTCACATATAAGCTCTTTGATGTTTCAAGTTATGATAACTGGCAGAATTTCCACGATTGGCTTGTTGAAGAAAAAATTCAGCCCGATGTTCTTATCAACAACGCAGGTGTTCTCCCCCGTTTTGACAGATTGATGAACTATTCAAAAGAAGAAATTGATGAATCAATCAACATCGACTTTTACTCCGCAGCATATTCATCGAAAATCATGCTTCCCCTTCTTCTCAAAAGCAAAACTCCTGCAATTGTTAATGTTGCATCTTCTGCAGCACTTATGGCTTTGGGTGGCACTTCAATGTATTCAGCAAGTAAAGCAGCCGTTAAAGGTCTTACAGAAGCAATGAGAGAAGAACTCCGTGGCGAAGCTTATATCGGCCTTGTTTGTCCCGGATTTACAAAAACAGATATTTTCAGAAATCAGGGTGCAACTGACGGAATGGACCTTATCAACATGGTTTCAACCCCCTGTCATGTGGCAGTTAACAGAATTCTCAAAGGAATTCTCCGCAAGAAGTCTTACATAGTTGTTGGCTTTGACGGAAAAGCAATGGGTTATTTTAACCGACTTCTCCCCGTTCAGGGTTCAAGACTTTTCAGTTCTGTAATCAAAGCATTCAAAATTGACCTTTTCGCATCAACATTCGGTTACGAAAAGAAAGGTGCAAAAAAATAAATCAAAAAAATCTGAAAAAATTGAAATTTGCTATTGATTTTTTTGTTTTGTTGTGGTAATATATATGAGCGTTGAAAAACGCTGTTTGCGCTGCTAGCTCAGTCGGATAGAGTGTTTGGCTACGAACCAAAAGGTCAGGAGTTCGAATCTCTTGCAGCGCGCCATACCGCAATCCTTGAAATATCAAGGGTTGCGGCTTTTTTATGCCCTGAAATTATTTTTCTTTTAAGAAATAATCACGGCATTTTTCTAACAAAATTCTAACAACTCAAAACCTTTTGGTAAATTCCTGTTTAAACTGCCATATCCCCAGCAGAATCAGGGAGAAAACTTCTAACATTTACTGAATTCTGAATAGATTCTTGGGCTTTGTTCTTTCTTTTTGTGTCCAGATGACCGTAAATATCTATGGTAATTTGTATGCCGGAATGACCGAGCCATTCCTTTACATCGTACATCTGAAAGTCATTTGCAAGCAGTAAACTTGCACAGCTGTGTCTTAAATCGTGGAGACGAATTACAGGCAGATTATTCTCAATCAGATAGTCTTTGAACTTTTTCGACACCAAATCAGGATCATACAGATGACCGTCAGGCCATTTGAAAATATAATCGTTCTCAATGTAATCACCTTTACAGATTGCCCTTTCCCTTTCTTCCTGCTCCTTAAGAAGCTGAAAAACCATCTTCATTTCTTCGGACAATGGATACACACGGTAACTTGAATCTGTTTTGGTTGAGTCTTTTTTCTCCACCTTATTGCCGTAAGTAACAACTGTGTGTTTGATAGTAAGCTTGTTATTTTTGAAATCCACCGCGTCCCATTTCAGACCTAACGCCTCACTTCTTCTTAAGCCGAAATGAAGAATCACAAAAATCAGAAGAAAAAGTCTTTCGTCTTTTATGGCTTCAAAAAGAGTGTTAAGTTCTTCCGCATTGTAAAAATTCATCTCTTTTTTCTGTGCTTTAGGTAATTTTACAAATTCGCAGGGGTCATCAAAAATAAATTTTCTTTTTTTCGCTTCTTTGAAAACAAGCCTGAAAATATTCAGATGAGATTTGAGTGTTTTCGGCGAAAGTCCTGCACCCGTTCTCAGGTTGCCTTTTTTGCTCTTTTCATCAATATATTTCTGAAGATCCTGATATGTAACATCAGCGAGTCTGATTTTCTTCTTTTCAAAATAAGGTATAATCTGTGCTTCCGCAAGATTCTCATAACCTCTGTATGTTATTATATCAATCTCTTTCTTCTTATCTTCAAGCCATATTTTTATGAATTCAGCAAATGTGATGTTAGTCGGAATAAGACCTTTCTTCAGGTCATATTCCCTTTCAATCTCCTTTCTCATTTCTTCGGCTCGTCTTTGGTTACCGTAACGACTGAGCCCTGTGGGAATCCATTTCTGTTTTCTTTTGTTGTTTTCATCTTTCAGATCAACAACAATATATAATTTATTGCCTTTCGGCTGTACAGTAGCGCTCATATAAATCACTCCTTTTGAGCGTTTATATCACACCGCTGTCCGTCGCCTTAAGAATAACGTACTTCGGTGTGTTTGTAAAGTAGTTTTTTGAAATTTTTCCGGTGCCGGACAGTTCTTCCGAACTGCCCGGCATTTTTTGATTATTTCGTTTTGAGACAATCAAAAATCATGCTTTTGGGGACAAACAGCTTTCTGCGCACTTTAATTGCAAAAAGCTGTTTTTCTTCGATGAGTTTGTAAACAGTTCTGTCACAAACCCTGAGATATTCTGCCGTTTCTTTGACGGTCAATAATTCTTTATCTTCAAACATCGATTTATCCTCCTATAGTTATTTTTCGAGGCATTTTATTTCAATGTTTATTTTCATCCTAATAATTATCAGTAAGCGGATGTTCTGACCAACATTCCCGCTATACCTCTGTATTTTAATCGGCTTTATCTACCGCTAAAATATAGTTCTTTACTGTCACACCCAATCTCCAGTGTGACAAATGAAATACACTACAAGCTAATAACGCAAGTCTGTTGTATGCAAGTGGTAAACCTTTTTTCTTAGCAAGTGCTATATTTTTTCCTTTTATTTCATAATCATCGTCTTTAATAAGTTCTTCCTTGAATTCTTTAGGCATATTTGTATCAGCATCAATATTATATTTATTCCATCTTCTTCTGATTTCCTCTTCAAGTTGTTCAGCGTAGCCTTCCTCGTTTTTAATTCTTTCAAGATAGTAATTATATGTTCTCATAGCGTTTTCGTGTCTAAATGAGTGATAAGACATATGGCTGCTGATTTCTTTTTCTTCAAATATTTTCTCATCAGGTTTCTTATCTTTAAAATATGATTCTATAAATTCCACATCTTCAGGCAGAATTCTCTGCATTGTAAATTTTCCGCCCTTTCCCCTTCTCACCACTACACAGGGGTATCCGTCTTCATCTTTGCAGAAATCGGCTCCTGTGAGCCTTGTCATCTCTGCACGACGAATACCAACCCTTTTCTGGAATTCAACGGATTTTGCAAATTTGGGGTTGTCGGGATTATTGTCAGGGCGTTCAATTCTGTTGTTACCCTTTCTGCCCTTTGTGCAATCTGCAGCGTATCTTATTGGCTTTTTGAAGTTGCACATTGGTATATTGTAGAAGTTGCACACTGCTGCCAGATAGGTGTGAATAGTATAGGGCGAATAGCCCTCTTTCACCAGGTGGTCAACATACTCCTGAATGTGATCGACACATTCAAAGGAGTATTTGCACCCATGGTGTTTATGGCAGTATTCCACAAAGCTGTTCACACCTACGTTATAGGTTTTCTTTGTTTCATCATTTTTATGTTCCTCTCTTATTTTTCCTTTCATTTCATCTTTCATCGCACGCTTGTGCGATACTTTCTTTTTTGGTGACATCACATCATTCCTTTCGTATAAAATTTTTACTCGTTAAACTGCCCAAAGGTATCTACTTTCAGATGGGAAACTCATTTCCGCATCGACGATAATAGGCGCCCAACATAGCCGGTGCTTCTATGTTCCTGCAAAGTTTTCTGAACAAAAACCACTTCCTTTTTTCTAAAATTACTGCTCATGACGGTTATTTGACGTTTTTCTCCGTCATATAACCCCTGAGCGAAACAGTCTCTCTTTTTTTTCGAGACTGTTTGTGACTTTGAAAAAGACCTGCAATCAGCGTGTCACATTTCTTTTTCTCCGTCACTTATCCTTTCAGAATTTTGTTTGGTAGGGACAAATTTCTGAAAGGACATTGTCAACCTGAAAAACCTTTCTTCGTCCGCAAAGCGTTTTCAGGATTGACTTCTTTCTTGTCGCGATTCAGTTTGTATACTGAATACTGTTCGGTGCATCAGATTGTTTTTCAGTAAAGGTCTGCGGATGTGACCTTTCATTTTCACAAGTCTGAAATCTCTTGTTTCAGACCTTTTTATTTTCCGCCTCTCAAATTGTCATTGAGCTGATGCAGGTTTACATGTGACTCAGAAAGTAA